>JANOEW010000319.1:0-11062 GCA_031413475.1 Amaricoccus sp. | reverse complement strand
GCGCGGCCAAGGCCTCGAGCTGTGCCTGCGTGCCGGGCGCCGGCAGCACGGTATGGCGGATGTGATAGTCGAGGTCGATGTCCTCGTCTTCGATCCACACCGGGTTGGCCAGGTCGAAGGCCTCGGGGCGGTCGAGGCGTGCGGCGACGGCGAGCAGCGCCGCCCCGCGCGCTCGGGCGGACCGCAGCGCCGCCTCGCCTTCCGGCCCGAGGCCCGACAGCAGGTTCTCGAGCCGCAGGAGCCAGCGCGAGGGCACGGTCGGGGCCTCGGCGTCGCGGGTGGCGCGCGACAGCACCACGCGGGGGGCGGCCATCGCCTGCTGGAAGTCGTGCGCCGCCAGCCCGATCACCCGCTCGGGGCTGGGCAGACCGAGCTCGCGGCGCAGCCGCCGGCTGAGCCAGGGGTCGGGTCCGGGCAGGCGCGGCCAGACGCCCTCGTTGAGCCCACCGAGCAGGACGAGGTCGGCCGACTGGACGCGCGCCTCGAGCGTGCCCCAGATCGCGATCGTGGGATGCGTGACGACGGCGTCTTCGGGCACGTCGCGCGCCGCCAGCAGCGCGGCGAGCAGCGCATGCCAGTCCCGAGCCCCGATCGGGCCGAACGCCGGGGCCTCGGCGGCGAGCGCGTCCAGCAACGCGCCGGCCTGGGCCCCAGCCTCCAGATGCCACAGCGCGTGCGGGCCGCCGGTGACGCCCGCCGCCACCGCTTCGGCGGCGGCGCGATGGCGGGCGACGCGCACGGCGAGGGTGGCGGGGCCGGCGGCCTGAAGCGGCGCGAGCGCGCCGGTGATCCAGGCGATCCAGGCAGCGGCGTCGGGGCCCTCCGCCGCGGCCCAGGCGGCGAGCGCAGTCCAGTCGATCTCGGGCGATCCGCCGCGCAGGTGGCGCGTTTCGAGGCGTGCGGTCAGGTCGCGGTGGCCGCGCCGGTCTGCCGCGCCACTGGAGGTCAGCGGGTGTTTCAGCAGCGCGAGCAGCCCCTCGGGCGTCAGCGGGCCGGTCGCGAGGTCGGCGAGGCGGCACAGCAGGACGCCCGGCGGGGTCAGCGCCAGCGGCCGGCCGGCGCTGTCGTCGGGGCGCAGGCGCCAGCGCGCGAGTTCGGCGGTCACCCTGCGGGCAAGCTCGCGGTCGGGCGTGACCAGCGCGGCGCGCACCCCGTCCTCGGCGGCCTGGCGCAGCCGCAGCGCCAGCGCGCGCGCTTCGGCGCGGGGGCTGTCCGCCTCGATCCAGACGACCTCGGCCATCGCCGCGCCCAGGCCGGGCGCGAGCACGGCGCCCGCCGCGCGCCACTGATCGGTGACCGGCGCGGGGCGGAGCGCCAGCGACACCAGCCGGTTGCGCGCGGGCGAAGGCGGGGCGAGGTCGAGCCAGGGCGCGACTGCCGCGGGGTCGAAGCCGAGCCCGTCGGCGAGGCGGCGAAACGCGCCCTGCGGATGGTCCGAGGCGCCGGCGTGGTCCGCCCCGAGACGCGCCCAGACTGCGGCCGGCATCTCGGCGTCGAAGCCGGGCAACACCAGCGCGCCCTGCGGCAGCCGCGCCACGGCGGCCATGAAGGCGCGGGTCGCCCCGCGCGAGCCGGTCGAGCCCGCGACGATCACTGGATGGGCCGGGGGCGCGGCGGCCCAGGCGTCCGCCCAGGCGGCGGCGGCGACGCGGAGCCGCGCCTGGCCCTCGGTCGGCGGGCTGGCGACGGCGTAGTCGCGCAGGATCGCGAGGAACCGCAGGCTTCGCCGCCAGTGTTCGGCGTGCTCGGCGGGGTCGAGCCCGGCCAGGGCGGCCGGCGCGACGCCTTCGCCCTGCATCTCGTCGAGAAGCTCCGCGAGGCTGTCGGCGAGGTCGAAGGCGGCGGTCTCGGCGGCGAGACCGGGGTCGGCGCGCAGCAGGGCGCCGACCAGGCGGGCGAGTTCGAGCCGTCGCCCCAGCGCCGAGGCCGCGGGGGGCAGGTCCGGGCCCGCGAGCGGGTCGGCGGCGAGTTCGGTCACCAAGCGGATGCGCGGCAGGAGGCGGGCGGCGCCCCTCGTGTAGGCGGCGATCAGGGTGCGCCGGGCGCGCTGGGTGTTGACCCACAGCTCGACGCGGGCGAGCGCCTCGGGCGCAGCGCCCTCGAGGCGGGCGTCGAGGCCGGCGATCAGCGCGCGCGCGAAGTCGACCCCCGGCGGCAGGCCGAAGACACGCGGGCCATCGCTCGGCGCGAACAGCGTCACCGGGCGAGCTCGGCTTCGGCGAGCGCGAGGCCTTCGGGTCGGCCGACGTCGACCCAGCCGCCGCTCCAGGCGAGGCCGTGGAGCCGGCCCTCGGCGGCCAGCGCGTCCCAGACAGCGTTCAGCGAGAAAACGCCGGGGGCGAAGCCGTCGAGCGCGGCGGGGTCGATGATCTGGGCGCCGGCGTAGCCGAAGGCGGCCTCCGGCGCGGCGCCGCGCCGGGTCAGGCGGCCGGCCCGGTCGATCTCGAAGTCACCGCGACCGGCGTGGCCGAGTGCAGCCACGCGCGGCACGAGCGCGAGCAGCGCGCCCATGCGCGCGGGATCCCAGGCGGCGGCGAGCGCGGTCAGTGGATTGGCGCCGCGCCAGACCATGTCGGCGTTGAGCGTGAAGACCGGACCCGGACCGAGCAGCGGCAGCGCGGACTTGAGGCCGCCGCCGGTCTCCAGGCGCTCCGTCTCGTGCGCCACCCGCGCCGCCGGGGCGACGCAGGCGAGGTGCGCCACGAGCTGGTCGGCGTGGGCGTGGGCGTTGACCACGACCCGGGTCACCCCGGCGCCGCGGGTCAGGTCGAGCGCGTGGTCGATCAGCGCGCGGCCGCCCACCTCGAGCAGCGGCTTCGGCCGGTCGCGGGTCAGCGCGCCCATGCGCGTGCCGAGGCCCGCGGCGAAGATCATCGCGGCCGGCGGCGTCACGGGGCGGTGGCGGCGACGGCGCGCAGGATCGCCTCGGGCGGCGGCAGCCGGCGCGCGACCCAGGCCCGCAGCTCCGCCAGGTCGGGGTGGACGAGGTCGCGGTCGAGATGCGCGCGGACCCGAGGCAGGTGGCGCAGATAGCCCGGCTTGCCGTCGCGCCTGGCGAGACGGACGAAGAGGCCGAGGATCTTGAGGTTGCGCTGGGCGGCGAGCGCCGGCGCGGCGTGCAGGACTGCGGCGCGGTCCTGCGCGCTCCGGGCGAGGTAGCGCGCGGTCATGGTGGCGCGCAGCTCCGGGGAGGTGTCGCGGCGCGCGTCCTCGAGCAGCGAGACGAGGTCGTAGGCCGGATGGCCGATCAGCAGGTCCTGATAGTCGAGCAGGCCGACCCTGGCGTGGCCGCGGCGGTCCGGCAGCCACAGCAGGTTCTCCGCGTGAAAGTCGCGCAGAACCGGAACGGGCGGCGCGTCGAGCGCGAGCGCGACGATCGGCTCTACCAGCGCGTCGAACTCGGCGGCAAGCTCGGGCGGCGTGGCGGCGCTGGTGGCGGCGGGAAGGTACCATTCGGGCACGAGGCGCATCTCGCGTAGCAGCACCGCGCGGTCATAGGGCGGCGGCGTCCAGTCGGCGACCGGCTCAGGGCGCGGCGCGGTCTGGAGGTCCGCGAGCAGATCGACGGCGGCGGCGTAGAGACCGGCCTCGCGGCCGGGATCGGCGGCGCAGCGAAGGAACAGGTCGTCTCCGAGGTCCTCCAGCAGAACGAGCCCGGCGGCCGGGTCCGCGGCGTAGACCTCGGGCGCGCTGAGCCCGAGGCCGCGCAGCCAGGCCGTCACCGCGAGGAAGGGCGCGATGGTCAGGCCGCTCGCAGGCGGCACGTCCATCAGCACGGCGCGGACGCCGGCGCGGGCGAGGCGCTGATAGGACCGGGCGGACGCGTCGCCGGCAAGCGGGCGGCGCGCGGTCGCGCCCCAGCCCGCGGCGGCGAGGAAGGCGTCGACGACCGCGGCGCGGGTCATGCGGCCGCCCGGGGCAGCACGGCGGGCAGCCAGTCCCAGCCCGGCCCCGCCGCGTCCAGGGTGGCGCGGCGGGCGTCGGGCCCATCGGGCGCAAAGTCGAGCGCGAGCGTCAGCCGGCGCGCGGGCAGCGCCGGCCCCAGGCGGTCGACCCATTCCACGACGCAGATCGCGCTCTCGAAGGCCTCCTCGAGGCCGAGCTCGAAGATTTCGTCCGGCGACGCCACCCGGTAGAGGTCGGCGTGCCACAACTCGACCCCGTCGAGGTCGTAGCTCTGCACCAGGGTGTAGCTCGGCGAGGGGATGTCCTCGCTGCGCCCGAGCGCCGCGAGGCGCGCGGCGATCAGCGCCCGGGCGAAATGGCTCTTGCCGGCCCCGAGCCCGCCCAGCAGCCCGAGCAGGTCGCCCGGCCCGAGGCGCGGCGCGACCGCGCGGGCGAGCGCCGCCGTCGCCGCGGCGTCAGGTAGGGTGAAGCTCGCGCGCATCGTCGCCGATCCGTCCTCCGTTGCCGCCCGCACTTCTACAGCCCAGACCGGGCGGCGCAAGCCGCGCCGGGGGTGGCAAAGGACGGTCGGAGCCGGGTCAGAGCGTGACCGGCGCCATCACGTCGGCCTCGATGACGTTCACCCCCGGCAGCCCCTCGCGCAGCGCCGCGGCGGATTGCTCCAGCGGCGGGAAGGTCTTGTAGTGGCACGGGATCACCGTCTCGAAGTTGAAGTAGCGCCGGGCGGCGTAGGCGGCGCGGGACATGTTCATGGTGAACAACCCGCCGGCGGACAGGATGCCGATCTGCGGATGATGCAGCGCCTCGAACACCTCCATGTCGGCGGTCACGTCGGTGTCGCCGGAGAAATAGATCGTCCGCCCCTCGCCCGCGATCATGAATCCCGCCTCGTGGCCGGCGTAGACCGGGCCGTCCGCGCCGCCGATCGAGGAGGAGTGCACCGCGTTGACCAGCGTCACCGCGACGTCGCCGAGCCGGATCGTCCCGCCCTTGTTGAAGCCTACGACCGCGATCCCGTGGGTCTTCTCCCACCAGCTCATCAGATCGTAGGTGCCGGCGACGGGCACGCTGAGTTCGCGGGCGAGGTCCGGCGCGTCGCTGGCGTGGTCGGAGTGCCCATGGCTGACCAGGATCGCAGTGGCCCCGGCGATCGCCTCGGCGCAGCGCGCTTCGGGGAACATCGGATTGCCGGTGAGCCACGGATCGACCAGCAGGACCTGGTCCGCGATCTCGATGCGGAACCCCGAATGCCCGAGCCAAGTCAGCTTCATTTGGAACCTCCCTCGGCCGCCCTATCTGCGAATCCGAACAGTAGGAAACATCGATGGACTGGTTTCGCCAGGTCAACAACTATTGCGAACGGGTCGATGCGTCCTACTGGGCCGAACCGATCAATGCGCTGTCGAACGCAAGCTTCCTGATCGCTGCGCTGGTCTGCTGGCGGCTGATTGGGGAGCGGCGGGATTTCGGGGCGCGGCTGCTGACGGCGATCCTCGCCTGCATCGGGATCGGCTCCTACCTGTTCCACACCCACGCCCAGGTCTGGGCGCTGATGGCGGACGTCGTCCCGATCCAGCTGTTCATCCTGACCTACATCTATTTCGCCACCGTGCGCTTCTTCGCGGCCCCGCGGCGGGCGGGCGCGCTGGCGGTGGCGCTGTTCGTCCCCTATGCTGCGGTGGCGTCCCGGGCGATCGAGGCGCTGGTCGGTCCGCTCAACGGCTCGGTCGGATATGCCCCGGTGCCGATCCTGATCGCGGGCTACGCCGTCGCCCTGCACGCCCGAGCGCCGGATACGGCGCGGGGATTGGCGATCGGCGCGGGCCTGCTGGTGGTCTCGCTCGCCTTCCGCACGATCGACGAGGCGATCTGCGTGGCCGTGCCGGTCGGCACGCATTTTCTCTGGCACGTCCTGAACGGCGTCATGCTCGGCTGGATGATCGTGGTGCTGCTGCGGCACGCGCCGCCCGCCCTTGCGGCGGCGCGCGCACGCGGCTAAACCGCGCGCATCGGCCCCGAAGGACCCACCCACATGTCGATCGACAAGGACACCGCGCGCCGCGTGGCCTATCTCGCCCGCATCGACGTCGCCGAGGCCGACCTCGAGCGGGTCGCCGCCGAGCTATCCGGCATCCTCGGGTTCATGGAGCAGTTGCGCGAGGTCGATGTCGACGGGGTCGAGCCGATGACCTCGGTCACGCCGATGGCGCTGCCCTGGCGCGACGATCGGGTGACCGACGGTGGTCAGCGCGCCCGGATTCTCGCGAATGCGCCGGACACGCGGATGGGCTACTTCGCCGTGCCGAAGGTCGTCGAGTAGATGGCGGAGCTCTCGCGCCTGACCATCTCTGCAGCCCGCGACGGGCTGCGCGCGGGCGCCTTCACCGCCCTTGAGCTGACCGAAGACTGCCTCGCCGAGATCGAGGCGGCGCGGGCGCTCAACGCGTTCTGCGCCGTGACGGCGGAGCGCGCACGCGACCAGGCGCGGGCGGCGGACGCGCGGCTGGCGGCCGGCGACGCCCCGGACCTCTGCGGCGTGCCGCTCGGGATCAAGGATCTGTTCTGCACCGAGGGCGCCCCCGCCCAGGCGGCCTCACGCATCCTCGAGGGCTTCGTGCCGCCCTATGAGAGCACCGTCACGGCGCGGCTCTGGCAGCGCGGCGCGGTGCTGATCGGCAAGCTGAACATGGACGAGTTCGCCATGGGCTCGTCGACCGAGCATTCGGTCTACGGGCCCGCGGTCAGCCCCTGGCGGCGCGCCGGCGACAGCACGCCGCTGACGCCCGGCGGCTCGATCCGCCAGCCGGCGGCGTTCACCGGGATCGTGGGAGTCAAGCCGACCTACGGGCGCTGCTCGCGCTGGGGCATCGTCGCCTTCGCCTCATCGCTCGACCAGGCGGGGCCGCTGGCGAAGACCGTGACCGATGCGGCGATCCTGCTGACCGCCATGGCCGGGCACGATCCAAAGGACTCGACCTCCGCCGACCTGCCGACGCCGGATTTCGCCGCCGGGCTCGCCGGGGACCTGCGCGGCAGGCGCATCGGCGTGCCGAAGGAATACCGGGTCGAGGCGATGCCTGCCGAGATCGAGGCGCTCTGGGCCCGCGGCGCCGAGATGCTGCGCGACGCCGGCGCCGAGATTGTCGAGATCAGCCTGCCGCACACCCGCTACGCGCTGCCGGCCTACTACGTGATCGCACCGGCGGAGGCGTCGTCGAACCTCGCGCGCTATGACGGGGTCCGCTACGGCCGACGGGCGCAAATCGGCGCGCAGGAAGGGATCACCCGGCTCTATGCGCGCACTCGTGCCGAGGGCTTCGGGCGAGAGGTGCAGCGGCGGGTGATGATCGGGACCTACGTGCTGTCGGCGGGCTACTATGACGCCTACTACCTGCGAGCGCAGAAGGTGCGCACGCTGATCAAGCGCGACTTCGAGGCGGTCTTCGCGGCCGGGATCGACGCGATCTTGACGCCGGCGACGCCGACGGCGGCGTTCGGGATCGGCGAGCTCGCGGACGCGGATCCGGTGCGGATGTATCTCAACGACGTCTTCACCGTGACAGTGAACCTCGCCGGCCTGCCGGGCGTGTCGGTTCCGGCGGGGCTCGACGCCGCGGGACTGCCGCTCGGGCTGCAGGTGATCGGTCGTCCATGGGACGAGGCGGGCATGCTCGATGCGGCGTTCGCGATCGAGCGCGCTTGCGGATTTGCTGCAAAGCCCGAAAGATGGTGGTAGAAATGCGTGGACCGGGCGCCGACGCCCGGCCGCGGCGCCCGAGGACGAGGTGACGACGCGATGCGCTTGATTGCGAACCCGGTGATTGCGGTACTGGTCTGCGGCGCTCTGACGGCCTGCACCTCCGGGGACGTGACCGTGCCGTCCGACCCGATCCTGCGCGAGGTGCCGGCGCCGAGCGCCTCCTCGGCGGGTGGCGACTTCACCGCGACGATCGAGGGCGCGCTAGCCGAGCCCGGACTGGCGCCCCTGCCGCAGCAGGGAACTGCGCTCGACGCCGACACCCTGAACCTGACGCTCTACACCATCGAGCAGCAGAAGATCGACGCGCGCATCGCCGAGCGCGAGCTCGCGCAGGCGCGGTCACAGCTGGTCATCGTCGAGCCGACGTCGGTGCCGCGCGGGGTCGAGGGGGTCAACATCGCGTTGTTCGCCCAGCAGAGCACGAACGCGGTCGGCGAACGGATCTATCCGCGGCGGGGCATCGGGGTCGGCGGCGCCTGCGGCCGCGCGGGCTCGGCCGATCAGGCGCAGCGCGCGTTCCTGGCGGCGGGCGGACCGGCGGCGGACCCGCGCGGCCTCGATCCGGATGGCGACGGCTTCGCCTGCGCCTGGGACCCGACCCCTTACCGGCAACTCCGGCTCTAGGCGTTGCGGCCGCCGATCGATGCCCCGAGCCCGAATTTCGGGCCGCGGCGCGCCGGCGCGCGGCCGGATCTGGTGGTGATCCACTTCACCGGCATGGCGCGCGCCGAAGCGGCGCTGGCGCGGCTGTGCGACCCGCCGGCGGAGGTCTCGGCGCATTGGCTGGTGGCCGAGGACGGCCGGGTCTGGCGGATGGTCGACGAGGCGCTGCGGGCCTGGCACGCCGGCGCCGGGGCCTGGGGCGCGGTCGCGGACGTCAACTCGCGCTCGATCGGGATCGAGCTCGCGAACCCCGGGCCGCTCGACGGGTTCCCGCCGTTCCCGGAGCCGCAAATGGCGGCGCTGGAGAGCCTGCTCGACGGGATCGCGGCGCGCTGGCGGATCGGGCCCGACCGGGTGATCGGGCATTCGGACATGGCGCCGGGGCGCAAGGCCGATCCGGGCCCCAAGTTCGACTGGCGCCGCCTGGCGCACGGCGGGCGCGCGGTCTGGGCCGAGCCGGCGGTCGGCGGCGCGGCGGATGGGGCGGCGTTCCGGGCGGCGACGGCGAGGGCGGGCTATGTGGTCCCCGAGGCCGACGGCGCGGCGCTGCTGGCGGCGTTCCGGCTGCGGTTCCGGCCCTGGGCGGCCGGGAGACCCTTCGAGGCGGCGGATGCGGCGGCAGCGGCGGCGCTCGCGGCGGCGCACCCTTGCGTTGACGGGGCGCAGGTTCCCACATAGGCAGAACGCGCGCGGACGGCCGGACGGCCGCGGGGACAGCGATGTCCGCGAGGAAAGTCCGGACTCCAGGGAGAAATGGCGGCGGGTAACGCCCGCCCGGGGCAACCCGAGGGAAAGCGCCACAGAGACGAGACCGCCTCCGGACTTGGGACTTCGGTCCGGTCCGGGGGCAAGGGTGAAACGGTGGGGTAAGAGCCCACCGCGCCGGCGGTGACGTCGGCGGCATGGCAAGCCCCGCCAGGAGCAAGGCCAAATAGGGATCGTGCGGGGGCCGCAAGGCGCCCAGGGCTTCTCCCGCCCGAGCGGTCCGGGTTGGCTGCTGGAGCCCGTCCGCGAGGGCGGGCCTAGAGGAATGGTCGTCGGCCCTCCGCGAGGGGGGTCACAGAATCCGGCTTACAGGCCGTCCGCGCGCAACCGTCGGGTTCCCGCCTGCGCCAAGCCTCCTCGACGCATCGTCGGGGGCGCTTGCGTCCGCGCCGGCGCGGACCTTTGGTGTCGCGGGTTGGTGCGGGACGAGGGGCCGGTCATGGACGGCGCGGAGGCGATCGAGGCGCTGGTCATCGGCGCCGGCCCGGCGGGGCTGGCGGCGGCCGAGACGCTGGCCACGGCCGGGCGGCGGGTGCTGGTGGCCGAGGCCAAGCCCTCGATCGGGCGGAAACTCCTGATGGCCGGCAAGTCGGGGCTGAACCTGACCAGGGCCGAAGCGCCGGAGGCGTTCGCGGCGGCCTATCCCGAGGGCGCGGACTGGCTCGCGCCGATGCTGGCGCGTTTCGGGCCGGCCGAGGTGCAGGATTGGGCGCGCGGGCTCGGACTCGAGGTGTTCACCGGAAGCACGGGCCGGGTTTTTCCGACCGGCATGAAGGCCTCGCCGCTGTTGCGGGCCTGGGCGGGACGGCTCGGCGGGCTGGGCGTCGAGGTTCGGACGCGCTGGCGCTGGCGCGGCTGGCGCGACGGCGGCGCCGTCTTCGCAACGCCCCAAGGCGCGGCGCTGGTGCACGCGGGCGCAACGGTGCTAGCGCTCGGCGGCGGCTCGTGGGCGCGGCTGGGCTCGGACGGCGCCTGGCGGGGGATCCTCGCGGACCACGGGATCGTGACGGCCCCGTTCCGGCCGTCGAACGTCGGCTTCGCCGTGGCGTGGTCGGGGCAAATGGCGCGACACTTCGGCGCGGCGGTGAAGCCGGTGCGGCTGAGCGCCGGGGGGCGGAGCGTCGCCGCGGAGTTTGTCGTCTCGGCGAAGGGCGTCGAGGGTGGCGGCGTCTACGCGCTGGGGCCGGAGCTGCGCGCGGGCGCGGCGTTGACGCTCGATCTCGTCCCGGGACTGGACCTGGCGGGGGTCGCGGCGCGGTTGGATCGACCGCGTGCGGGCGCGACGCTCTCGAACCACCTGCGCAAGACGCTGGGGCTGAGCCCGGTCAAGATCGCGCTCCTTCGGGAATGTGCGCCCGAAGCGCTGGCTGCCTCGGACGGCACGGCGGCGGCGCTGAAGGCGCTGCCGCTGCCGCTGCTCGGGCCGCGGCCGCTCGACGAGGCGATCTCGACCGCCGGCGGGGTGCCGCGCGCGGCGCTGGATGAGGGTCTGATGCTGCGGGCGCTCCCGGGCGTGTTCGCGGCCGGCGAGATGCTCGACTGGGACGCACCGACCGGGGGATACCTGCTGACCGCCTGCCTCGCGACGGGGCGCTGGGCGGGAACGGCGGCGGCGGGCCGGCTTGCGAGTTGACAGCGGCAGCGCCGGTTTGCGAGGGTCGCGCCGCCCGAGGCCGACGAGGACCGCATGAGCGCCGACCCCTACGCCGCGCTGGGCCTGACCAGGACCTCGAGCACGGAGGACATTCGCAAGGCCTACAAGCGCATCGCGCGCGAAAGCCATCCGGACCTCAACCCGGGCGACCCAAAGGCCGAGGCGACGTTCAAGGCGGCGTCCGCCGCCTACGACCTACTGAAGGACGCCGAGCAGCGCGCGCGGTTCGACCGCGGCGAGATCGACGCGAGCGGGCAGGAGCGGCCGGAGCGGCGATACTACCGCGACTACGCCGACGGGCCGGAGCCGGGCTA
>JANOEW010000318.1:0-2680 GCA_031413475.1 Amaricoccus sp. | reverse complement strand
CCCTGGAAACCGCCCGACGACGCGCCATCCCGCCCCTCCACGCCATCGCCCTTACCCTCAAAGGCAACCCGCTGCCCCTCCAGTCCGCCTGATCGGGGGTGAGCAGTTACGTCCGCGCGCGGGCAAACAGGCAAACCATTGAAATAGAATGATTTACTCTGCGGCATTTACGACTTCTTTACCACGGGAGCCAGCGGCCGCGCCTTTCGCGGAGGTCTCTCAGACGGCCGGACCCAGATGGACGATTTCGTCCAGCAGCGCCGAGATGTCCTCGACCGCCTCGGCCACAACGTGCACCACGTCGCCGTCGCGCTGCAGCCGCCCGGTGACCCTGAGGCAGCGCCCGGCGATCACCGCCCGGCGGAAACGCTCGAAGATCTTCGCCCAGACCACCACGTTCGCCACCCCGGTCTCGTCCTCGAGGGTGAGGAAGATCACCCCCTTGGCGGTGCCCGGCCGCTGGCGGCAGATCACCAGCCCCGCCACCGCCACCCGCACCCCGTTCGGCGGGATCGCCAGCCCTGCGGCGGGCAGGCAGGCCGGCGGCCGCGGCCAGGCTGGCGGGCCGTTCATCGCCCGTCGCCCGTCGCCCGGCGGGGCCGCGCCTTCCGCTTCGCGCGGCGCCACGAGGGATCGCGGTTCCGCCCGAGCTGGGTGCTGGCCAAGAACGAGACGAACCAAGCAATCATGCGAACGAACATAGAACATTTACCGCGCCGTGCAAGCCTGACGCTGCGGCGAAGGGGCTGGCCCCGGAGGGCCGGGCGGATTAGATAGCCGCCGACGAGATCCGGCAGCACAGGGTTCCCATGGCGCGTATCACCTACATCGAGCACAACGGCACGCCGCACGAGGTCGAGGTCCCGACCGGGCTGACGGTGATGGAAGGCGCGCGCGACAACAACATCCCCGGCATCGAGGCCGACTGCGGCGGCGCCTGCGCCTGCTCGACCTGCCATGTCTATGTGGACGACGCGTGGGTGGGCCGGCTGCCACCCCGCGAGGCGATGGAGCAGGACATGCTCGACTTCGCCTGGGAGCCCGACCCGGCGCGCTCGCGGCTGACCTGCCAGCTCAAGGTCTCGCCCGCGCTCGACGGGCTGGTGGTGCGGATGCCGGAAAAGCAGATCTGACGCTTTCGCCGCGGCGGCCATCTTCAGGCGAAACCGGAAAGTCCTCGTTATTCTCCACTGCGAGCGCAAGCTGGACAGGCGGGGCGCGAGCATCGAAACTGGGGTGGCGGCGACGCCTGGCGGGAACGTCGGCGGCGCGGTCAACGAGGGTCGGCGCAACGATCCCGAAGCTCGAACCGAGGATCGCCCCGAGGACCCGGAACCCGATACTGGAGGTTAAAGCGATGGCGACAGCCGTTCATTCCGCAGCCGTGCATCCCGTCGACGAAATGCTCGCCCCGCCAAAGCTGTTCACCCTCGGGTTGCAGCACGTGCTGGTGATGTATGCCGGTGCGATCGCGGTCCCGCTGATCGTCGGCCGGGTGCTGCAGTTGCCGCCCGAGGATGTGGCCTTCCTGATCTCGGCCGATCTGTTCGTCTGCGGCATCGTCTCGATTCTCCAGTCGCTCGGCTTCGGCCGCTGGTTCGGGATCAAGCTGCCGGTGATGATGGGCGTGACCTTCGCGAGCGTCGGCCCGATGGTGGCGATCGGGGCCGCCAATCCTGGCCCGGTTGGCGCGCGGATGATCTTCGGCGCGATCATCGGCGCCGGGCTGATCGCCATCCTGCTCGCGCCGGTGATGAGCCGGCTGCTGCGCTTTTTCCCGCCGGTGGTGACCGGCACGATCATCCTGGTGATCGGCGTCTCGCTGATGCGGATCGGCATCAACTGGATTTTCGGCCTGCCGGTCGGTCCCACCGCGCCGAAGCTGATCAATCCCGAGCACGCCGCCTGGCTCGCCTCGGTCGGTGAGGTCGCGGGCGTCGCCGCGATCCCGCAGGGCCTCGGGCTCGCCGCGACCATGCCGAACCCGGCTTATGCGCCGGTGGCCAACATCCTGCTGTCGCTGGTCGTGCTCGCCATCGTCGTCGGCGTGGCGCGCTTCGCGAAAGGGTTCCTCGCAAACATCGCCGTGCTGACCGGCATCTTCGCTGGCGGCGTCATCGCCACCGCGCTCGGGATGATGCAGTTCGAGAAGGTCGCCGCGGCGGCCTGGTTCGCGCCAATCCTGCCGTTCCACTTCGGCACGCCGATCTTCGACCCGGTGCTGATCCTGACCATGACGATGGTGATGATCGTGGTGATGATCGAATCGACCGGCATGTTCCTGGCGCTGTCGGACATCACCGGCAAGCGGATCAGCCAGGGCGAGCTGTCGGCGGGCCTGCGCATGGACGGGCTCGGAACGGTGATCGGCGGCGTGTTCAATACCTTCCCCTACACCTCGTTCAGCCAGAACGTGGGCCTGGTCGGCGTGACCGGGGTGCGCTCGCGGTTCGTCTGCGTCGCCGGGGGCGCGATCATGGTGGTGCTGGGGCTGATCCCGCAGATGGGGGCGCTGGTCGAGGCGTTGCCGACGGTGGTGCTGGGCGGCGCGGGGCTGGTGATGTTAGGCTTGGTGGCGGCCACCGGCATCCGCATCCTGTCGACCGTGGACTACAAGGGCAACCGCCACAACCTGTACATCGTGGCGCTGGCCATTGGCTTCGGGCTGATCCCGCTGGTG
>JANOEW010000317.1:0-2103 GCA_031413475.1 Amaricoccus sp. | reverse complement strand
ACGGCGCGCGATCGCTCGGCGATCTACGGCGGATTCCATCTCTATGTGCTGGCAGACTGATACGTGAGCGACACTGTCGCCCCGTCCGACCTGATGGACCGCATCTACCGCCGGCAACGCCATCTCTACGACAGCACGCGCAAGTACTACCTGCTGGGCCGCGACCGCCTGATCGAGGACCTGTCGCCGCCGGTGGGCGGCCGGGTGCTGGAGATCGGCTGCGGCACGGCGCGCAATCTCGTGGCCGTCGCGCGACGCTATCCCGAGGCGGCGCTGTTCGGCATCGACATCTCGTCCGAGATGCTGATCACCGCCCGCCAGGCCGTGGCGTGGCAGGGACTAGCACCGCGTATCCGTCTCGCCCAGGCCGACGCGACCCGTTTCGATCCCGCCATCCTGTTCGGCGCGCCGTCCTTCTCGCGCATCTTCATCTCCTACAGCCTGTCGATGATCCCGGAATGGCGGGCGGCACTCGCTCAGGCGCTGGCCTGGGTGGCGCCGGGGGGCGAGCTGCACATCGTCGACTTCGGCGGCCAGGAGCGGCTGCCGCGCTGGTTCCGCCATGGCCTGCGCCGCTGGCTGGCGCAATTCCACGTCGATCCGCGCGACGGGCTGGAAGCCGCGTTTGCCACCTTCGACGCTGGCGCAGGGGCGCTCCGAATCTTCGAGCGTCCCTATCGCGGCTATGCGCAGTATGCGGTGTTCCGCCGCGCTTGACAGGATAATTCTCTTTTGGCAGGAATATCGCCTATCCCGCGGCGCTTCTGCCGGCCGTCGTATTCTGTGCGGGAGTCCTCGAAACCCCTTCCCGGGGGCAAAAAAATCCCGAATCGGGTTCGAAAAATGTCGCTGTTCGAGCGACATGCTGGGGGTGGGATCGAGAGGAAAAAA
Source organism: Amaricoccus sp. (assembly GCA_031413475.1). GTDB lineage: Bacteria > Pseudomonadota > Alphaproteobacteria > Rhodobacterales > Rhodobacteraceae > Amaricoccus. The sequence continues at coordinate 1,212 of JANOEW010000317.1, read as the reverse complement.
TACCGGGCGATCAATCGCTTGGACGCCGGGGCAGGCATCGGGGGAGAATCCGGTTCGGGATTTTTTTTCGTCGCTGTTCAAGCGACATCGCGCATAGCCCCTGTGCCGCCAGGACATTGGCAAGCCGTTCGACCGGGTGCTACCCCGGCAACAATAATTTGCGTGGGAGTACCCAAGATGACCGAAGCCTACATCTGCGACACCGTCCGCACCCCCGTCGGCCGCTACAACGGCGGCCTGGGTTCCATGCGGGTCGACGATCTCGCTGCCCATCCCATCAAGGCGTTGATGCAGCGCAATGCCAACGTCGACTGGGGCGCGATCGACGACGTGATCTATGGCTGCGTGAACCAGGCGGGCGAGGACAATCGCAACGTCGCGCGCATGGCGGGGCTTCTCGCCGGCCTGCCGGTCGAGGTCGCGGGTGCCACAGTCAACCGCCTCTGCGGCTCCGGTCTCGAAGCCGCCGGACATGCGGCGCGCGCGGTAAAACTCGGCGAGGCCGACATGATGATCGCAGGCGGCGTCGAGGGCATGACCCGCGCGCCCTACGTCATGGGCAAGCCCCTGAGCGCCTTCGACCGTTCCATGAAGCTCGAGGACACGGTGCTGGGCTGGCGCTTCGTCAACCCGCGCATGAAGGCGGCCTACGGCGTCGATCCGATGGGCCAGACCGCCGAGAACGTCGCCGGCGAGCACCAGATCAGCCGTACCGACCAGGATGCCTTTGCCTACCGCAGCCAGCGTCGCTGCAAGGCGGCTCAGGATCGCGGCTTCTTTACCAGGGAGATCGTCTCCGTCACCGTGACGAAGGGCAAGACCGAGATCGTCGTCGACAAGGACGAGCATCCGCGCGGCGACACCACGATGGAGACGCTCAGCAAGCTCACCGCGGCGTTCCGCGAGGGCGGGTCGGTGACGGCCGGCAATTCCTCCGGCCTCAACGACGGCGCCTGCGCCATGATCATCGCCTCGGAGGCTGCCGCCCGGGCCAACGGCCTGACGCCGCGCGCGCGCATCCTGGGCACCGTGTCGGCGGGCGTGCCGCCGCGCGTCATGGGCGTCGGCCCGGTGCCGGCGACCCGAAAGTTGCTGGCCAAGCTCGGCATGACCATAAAGGACTTCGACACGATCGAGCTCAACGAGGCCTTTGCGGCACAAGCGCTGGCCGTGCTGCGCCAGTTGGGCCTGTCAGACGACGCCGAGAACGTG
>JANOEW010000316.1:0-4828 GCA_031413475.1 Amaricoccus sp. | reverse complement strand
CTTGCCCTGATCGGTCGCCATGCCGAGCGTGGTATAGCGCTTGGCGTGCTCGACGCTGGCGTAGCCCTCGCGCGCGGCAAGCTCTACGTCCGAGACCTTCACGTCGTTCTGGAAGTCGAGAAATGCCTTGGCGCGCAGCTTCGCCCCCGCTCGCGCCGGCATCATCCGCAGCGGACCGGCCTCGGCCTCGTCGGGGCCGTCGCCGGCGGGCGCCGCCGTGTCTCCGGGGCTGCGCCCCGCCGCCTCGGCTGCCTCGCGCCCGGCGCGATGCCCGCTCGAAAGGACCTCGCGCGTGGTCAGGGCGCCAGCGGCGCAGCCGGCCGGCAGCACGAAACCGGTCCCGTCGGCGCCGCACGGCGGATGCGCGGGATCGGGCGCGAACCGCGCATCCGCCGCATCCCAGAGCAGCTTGCCGCCGGGCTGCGACCAGAGGTGCACCGTCGGCGACCAACCACCGGACATCGCGAGCAGGTCGCAGGCGACCTCGCGGCCCGGGCGGCCGTCGCCGGCCTGATCGCAGACAACGATGCCCGTCACTCGCTTTCGCCCCTTGACGGCGGCGACGCCCGTCCCGGTCAGAACCCGCAGGCCGGCGGCGCGCGCGGCCGCGGGCAGCGGTCCGGTCGCTTCGGAGCGCGCGTCGAGAACCGCCGCGACCGCCACGCCGGCGCCGGCCAGCGCCAGCGCGCTGCGATAGGCGTCGTCGTTCTGCGTGACCACCACCGCGCGCGAGCCGGGGACCACCGCCCACAGCCCGAGGTAGTCGCGCACGGCGGAGGCGAGCATCACGCCGGGCAGATCGTTCCCGGCAAAGGCGAGCGGACGTTCGATCGCCCCGGTGGCGGCCACGATCCGCCGCGCCCGGATGCGCCACAGCCGCTCGCGCGGACCGTCGCCCGCCAGGCGTTCGGCCGCGAGCGCATAGCCGTGGTCCTCGACCGCGGCGGCGGTCGTGCGCAGGCGCATCGCGACGTTGGGCATCGCATCGAGCGCCGCGACCGTCGCCGCGATCCACTCGGCGGCGGGTCCGCCGTCGATCCGGTCGCCATCGACCGCGGCGCGGCCGCCCCAGCCGCCGCCCTGCTCGAGCACCAGAACCCGCGCGCCCGCGTCCGCGGCGGCGCGCGCGGCGGCGAGGCCGGCGATCCCGCCGCCCGCGACCAGCACGTCGACGAAGGCGTAGAACGTCTCGTAGGCGTCAGCATCCGCCCGGGTGGGCGCGGCGCCCAGCCCCGCGGAGCGGCGGATCAGCGGCTCGAACACGTGTTTCCACGCCGCGCGGGGCCGCAGGAAGGTCTTATAGTAAAAGCCCGCGGGCAGCAGCCCCGCCACCGCGCCGGCCAGCACGCCCAGGTCGTGGTCGAGGCTCGGCCAGTGGTTCTGGCTGCGTGCCTCCAGGCCCTCGACCAGATCGACCACCGTGGCCCGCGCGTTCGGCTCGAAACGCCCGTCGCGCCCCAGCCCCACCAGCGCGTTCGGCTCCTCGACGCCGCTCGCGACGATCCCGCGCGGACGGTGATACTTGAAACTGCGGCCCACCAGGGTTCCGCCGTTCGCCAGCAGCGCCGACGCCAGCGTGTCGCCGGCGAACCCGGTCATCGCCCCACCGTTCCAGGTGAACCCCAGCAGACGCATCCGGTCGAGCCGCGCGCCGCCCGTTGCGAGCCGCCGGTTCATGCGCCGCGCTCCCAACCGGGACGCCGGGCGCGGATCGCGGTGAGGATCGGCTCGGGAGGGCCGGGGTCGCGCGCGTCGTAGCTGCCGAACACCTCGAGCGTCACCGTGCAGCGCGCGACGTGGAACCAATTGCCGCAGCCGAAAGCGTGGCGCCAGCGCTCGAAATGCACGCCGCGAGGGTTCCGGCGGGTGAAGAGATAGTCGGCGAACGCGGCCTCCGACGACCCAGGACCCATGCGCTTCAAATGCGCCTCGCCGCCGGGCGCGAACTCGGTCTCCTCGGCCTCGACGCCGCATGAGGCGCAGGTCAGGAGCAGCATGCGCGCCCTCGCCCCTTCATTGCGTCGGGATCCGCCTCGAACTCATAGGACATCAATGCGCCACCGCCGCGGCGACGCTCTCGTCGATCATCCGCCCCTCCGCGAACCGCTCCAGCCCGAACGGTGCCGCCAGCGCCCCCGGCGTGCCCTTCGCCAGCATCTCCGCCGTCGCCCAGCCCGAGCCTGGGATCGCTTTGAACCCGCCGGTGCCCCAGCCGCAGTTGAGGAAGATGCCCGGAACCGGGCTCGGCCCGATGATCGGCGAGCGGTCGCCGGTCATGTCGACGATGCCCCCCCACTGGCGCAGCATCTTCAGCCGCGACAGCACCGGGAAGGTCTCGATCAACGCCCGCACCGTCTCCTCGACATGCTGGAACGACCCGCGCTGGGTGTAGTTGTTGAAGCCGTCGGCCCCGCCGCCGATCACCATCTCGCCCTTGTCCGACTGGCTGACGTAGCCGTGCACGGTGTTGGCCATCACCACGCAGTCGAGCAGCGGCTTGATCGGCTCGCTGACCAGCGCCTGCAACGCCACGCTCTCGATCGGCAGCCGGAACCCCGCCATGTCGGCCAGCACCCCCGACGAGCCGGCGACGACCAGGCACAGCGTCCGGCACTTGATCGGGCCGCGGGTGGTCTGCACGCCGGTCACGCCTTCGGCGTTTCTGTCGATCCCCGTCACCTCGCAGGTCTGGATGATCTGCACGCCGAGGTCGGAGGCCGCCCGTGCATAGCCCCAGGCCACCGCGTCGTGCCGCGCCGTGCCGCCGCGGGGCTGCCACAGGCCGCCCAGCACCGGATAGCGCGGCCCGTCGAGGTTCAGGATCGGCGCGATCCGCGCGATCCGAGCCCGGTCGACCAGCTCGCTCTCGATCCCCGCGAGCCGGTTGGCCTGGGCGGTTCGCCGCCACGCCCGCCATTCGTGATGGGTCTGCGCCAGCATCAGCACGCCGCGCGGGCTGAACATCACGTTGAAGTTCAGCCGCTGGCTCAGATCCTCGTAGAGCCGGCGCGACAGCTCGTAGATCGCGGCCGACGGCGGCTGCAGGTAGTTCGAGCGGATGATCGTGGTGTTGCGCCCGGTGTTGCCGCCGCCGAGCCAGCCCTTCTCCAGCACCGCCACGTCGGTGATCCCGTGGTTTTTCGCAAGATAGTAGGCGGTGGCCAGTCCGTGCCCGCCGGCGCCGACGATCACCATCTGGTAGGCGCCCCGCGGCTCGGGCGCGCCCCAGGCCCGGCCCCAGCCGGCATGGTGGCGCAGCGCCTCGCGGGCGAGGGCGAAAACGGAGTAGCGGCGCATTTGCGCGGATCCCGAAGGCGACCGGACCGGTCGGACGCAGAACTCTTGCCGCATCGGCCGGGCGAGGCCAAGACCGCTTCCGGCGTCTCGCCGGTCGTTCACGACATCGCGCCCCGGCGGGTTTCCGCCGTTGTGCGCCCCGGGGTCGGGCGCTAGGGTCCGCCGCGGCTCAACCGAGGCGGAAATGCAGGCAGGCTTGCTCTTCTGGACCGTGGCGACGGCGCTCGTGCTCGGCGTGCTCGCCCTGGTGCTGGCGCCGCTGCTGCGCGGCGCCGGACGCGCCGAGCGGCGGGCGAGCTACGACATGCAGGTCTACCGCGACCAGCTTCGTGAGGTCGAGTCGGACCTCGCGCGGGGGGTGATCACCGCTGCGGAGGCGGCCGCCGTACGGGTCGAGGTGTCACGCCGCCTGCTGGTCGCCGCCGATGCCGAGGCTGCCGAAGGCGTCGCTGCCCGCGGACCGCGTTTGCTGACCTTGACCGCCGCCGGCGTGATCGCAGCGGTGATCGCGCTGGCGGCCGGCGGGGTCTACGCCTCGCTCGGCGCCCCCGGGCGATCCGACCAGCCGCTCGCCGGGCGCCTCGCCGCGCTGGCCGAGGCCCGGGCCAATCGGCCGAGCCAGGCCGAGGTCGAGGCGAGCGCCGCCCTCGGCCAGCCCGAAACGCTCCCCGAACCCCGCCCCGAGGACTTGGCGCTGGTCGAGCGCCTGCGCGCCGCGGTCGCGGGCCGCCCCGACGACATCGAGGGCCACCGGCTTCTCGCCCGCAGCGAGGGCTCGCTCGGCAACTGGCTGGCGGCACGCGCGGCGCAGGCGCGGGTCATGGAGCTTCTGGGCGCAGCCGCCACGGCGGACGACCATGTCGACCTCGCCGAGCTGATGATCATCGCCGCGAACGGCTACGTCTCGCCCGAAGCCGAAGCGCAGCTCGCGCGGGCGCTCGACCTCGCGCTCGAGAACCCCGTCGCCCGCTACTACTCCGGACTGGGGCTGCTCCAGGGCGGCCGGGCCGACCTGACGTTCCGGCTCTGGACCCGGCTGCTGTCCGAAGGGCCCCCCGACGCGCCGTGGATCGCGCCGATCGCGGCGCAGATCGACGAGGTCGCGATCCGCGCCGGGCAGGCGGCCCCGGAGGTTCCCTCGCGAGCCGACGTGGCCGCCGCAGAGGCTGGATCGGAGGCCGTCTCGGAGGCCGACCGTGCCGCGATGATCTCCGGCATGGTGGCGCAACTGTCCGACCGGCTCGCCACCGAAGGCGGCCCGCCCGAGGACTGGGCGCGGCTGATCCGCTCGCTCGACGTGCTCGGCCGCGGCGACGAAGCCGCCGCGATCTGGCGCGAGGCGCGCGAGGTCTTCGCGGCCGATCCCGCGGCGCTGGCGCTGCTGCGCGAGACCGCAGGCGACGCCGGAGTGGCGGAATGATCGCCGGACTGCACGACGATCCGGCCGCCTTCGTCGCGGCGCTAGAATCCGGCCGCGCGCTGATCGGCCTCGATCTCGGAACCGTCACCATCGGCGTCGCCGTGTCGGACA
>JANOEW010000315.1:0-8249 GCA_031413475.1 Amaricoccus sp. | reverse complement strand
ACGAGCCAGACAGCAGCTGCCCCTCGGGCGAGTAGACCACCTGCTCGGTGACCGCCTGGCCGATGCCTTGCGCGACGCCGCCGTGGACCTGGCCCTCGGCGAGCATCGGGTTCGCGAGGAACCCGAAATCGTCGACCACGGTGTATTTCACCACCTGCACCACGCCGGTGTCGGGGTCGACCTCGATCTCGGCGAAATGCGCGCCGTTGGGATAGCTGCGGCCGGGCACGGTGAACTCGCGGGTGGTGGCGAGCAGCTCGTGACGGCCGGTGGCGCGGGCGCGGACCGCGAGCGCCATCAGGTCGACCGCGCGGTCGGTGCCGGCGATGCGGAAAGCGCCGTCCTCGAACACCAGATCCGCGCCGGAGACCTCGAGCTCGTCCTCGGCGAGCGGGCGGAAGGCCGCGATCACCACGTCGGCCGTCTTCTGGATCGAGTTGCCCTGCATCGTCACCGAGCGCGAGCCGCCGGTGCCGCCGCCCTTGGCGATGCGGTCGCTGTCGCCCTGGACGAAGCGGACCTTGTCGAACGGAATGCCGGCGCGGGCGTGCAGGAACTGCGCGAACACCGTCTCGTGGCCCTGGCCGTTCGACTGGGTTCCGACGTGCAGGTCGACAATGCCGTCGGCCGCGAAACTGATCGTAGTCGTCTCGTTCTGGTCGCCGAGGATCGATTCGATGTAGTAGCAGAGCCCGAGACCTCGAAACTTGCCTGCGCGGGCCGAGGCGGCCTTGCGCGCGGCGAACCCGGCCACGTCGGCCTCGATCAGCGCGCGGTCGAGCACCCGGTTGAAGTCGCCGACGTCGTAACGCTCGCCGACGACCGTGCGATAGGGGAACTTGTCGCGCGGGATGAAGCTCTTGCGGCGGAACGCGATCGGGTCGGCCCCGAGCTGGCGCGCCGACCAGTCCATCAGCCGCTCGATGGTGTAGATCGACTCGGGACGTCCCGCGCCGCGGTAGGCGTCGATCGGCGTGGTGTTGGTGAAGACGCCCTTCACGTTGATGAACGCGGTCTGCACGTCGTAGACGCCGGGCATCACCTTCAGCGCCACGTCCGAGGCGATCAACTGGCCGTAGGGCGAGTTGTAGGCGCCGAGGTTCGAGACGCAGTCGACCCGCAGCGCGATCAGCCGGTGGTCCGCGTCGAACGCGGCCTCCGCCACCGTCACGTGGTCGCGGCCGCCGTTGTCGGTCAGCATCGCCTCGCCGCGACCGGACATCCAACGCACCGGACGACCGAGTTCGCGGGCGGCGAAGGCGACGGCGAAATACTCGGGATAGTTGAAGCCCTTGATCCCGAATCCGCCGCCGACGTCGGGCGTGGTCGCGCGCACGTCGGTCGGCTCGAGGCCGAACTTGGCGGCGAGTTCATTCTTGAGCCCCCAGACGCCCTGGCCGGAGTAGGCGACGTGCAGCCGGCCGCCGTCCCATTCCGCGAAACAGCCGCGCGGCTCCATCGACATGCCCATGACCCGGTTGTCGATCAGCTCGAGCCGGGTGGTATGGGCCGCCGCGGCGAAGGCCGCCGCGACCGCCGCCTCGTCGCCGAAGGCCCAGTCGTAGCCGAGGTTGTCCGGCGCCTCCGGGTGGATCGCGGCGCCGCCGACCGCGGTCTCGACGTGCACCGGCAGGTCCTCGTAGTCGCAGACGATCTGGTCGAGCGCGTCGAGCGCCGCGGCGCGGCTGTCGGCCAGCACGATCGCCACGGCCTCGCCGGCGTAGCGCACGATGTCCTCGGCGAGGATCGGCCGGCGCGGCGCCGCGCCGGCCGAGCCGTCGCGGTTGCTGACGGTCTCGAAGTCGACCGCGTTCTCCAGCGTGCCCGCAAAATCGGCGGCGGTGAAGACCGCGGCGACGCCGGGCGCGGCGGCGGCGGCGGCGACATCGAGGCCGGCGATCCGCGCATGCGCCACCGGACTGCGATAGAAGGCGGCGTGCAGAGCGGCCTCGGGCGCGACGTCGTCGATGTAGCGGCCTTCGCCGATCAGAAAGCGAACGTCTTCCTTTCGCCGGACAGGCTGGCTCAATCCGAACTTGCTCATGGGTCTTCCTCCGCCGCACGTCTCGACACACGCTGAGAGTAGCGGTTTCATAGCGCGGGTCCAGCCCCGGGGCGCGGGTCATCCCGGCGCGAAGGCGGCGCGACGGCGCGGGCCGCCGGCCGCGATCGCCCGCAACGCATTGATGTCCAGCGACGAACGGGTGCGCGCTGCGACGACGCGCCGCCGGGAGGGCGCCGTCTCGGGACCGAGGCCGCCCGAGGTCGCCCTGCCCGCGCGGGAGGCGATGTGCGACCGGCTGCGCGCGCCTGCCGGCCTGGCGCGCCCTGCTCTGAGCCGCGAATCCGGCTAGGATACCTGCGCCGCAGCCCGAGTCGGAGGTCGTGATGGATACGCGCGTGAGCCCGGGGCTCGATCCCGACCGGCTGTTCCCGGCCGATCCCGCGACGCGCAGCCTGGCGCGTGCGCTGTTCGCCGGGGTGCGGGAGCTGCCGATCATCAGCCCGCACGGTCACACCGATCCGCGCTGGTTCGCCGAGGACGCCGCGTTCGCCGACCCGGCGCAGCTGTTCGTCACGCCCGACCACTACGTGTATCGAATGTTGCACTCCCAGGGCGTGCCGCTCGAGGCGCTCGGCGTGCCCCGGCTCGACGGCGGGCCGGTCGAGACGGACGGCCGGCGCATCTGGCGACGGCTCGCCGAGAACTTCCACCTGTTCCGCGGCACGCCCTCGCGGCTGTGGCTTGAGCATACCTTCGAGACGGTGTTCGACCTGCGCATCCGGCTTTCGGCCGCGACGGCGGACGCCGCCTACGACCACGTCGCCGAGCGTCTGGCCAGGCCGGAGTTTCGTCCGCGCGCGCTGTTCGAGCGGTTCGGGCTCGAGGTGATCGCCACCACCGAGAGCCCGCTCGACGACCTGCGCTGGCACCGGACGATCCGCGACTCCGGTTGGAGCGGGCGGGTGATCACCACCTATCGGCCCGACGTCACGGTCGACCCGGAGGTCGACGGCTTCGCCGCAAACGTCGCACGGCTCGGCGCCCTCACCGGCTGCGACACGGCGACCTGGCCGGGATACCTGGAGGCGCACCGGGTCCGGCGGGCCTTCTTCCGGACGCACGGCGCGACCGCGACCGACCACGGCCACGCCAGCGCCCGCACCGAGGACCTGCCGCAGCCCGAAGCGGCGGCGCTGTTCGCGCGGGCGCTGTGCGGCGACCTGACTGCGACCGAGGCGGACGCCTTCCGCGGCCAGATGCTGACCGAGATGGCGCGCATGAGCCTCGACGACGGCTTGGTGCTGCAGATCCACCCCGGCTCGTTTCGCAACCATTCGCCCGGCGCGCTGATCCGGTTCGGCCGCGACAAGGGCTTCGACATCCCGACCCGCACCGATTACGTGCGCGCGCTGAAACCGCTGCTCGACGCGGTCGGCGACCGGTCTGATCTGACAATCATCGTCTTCACCCTCGACGAGAGCGCCTATGCCCGCGAACTCGCGCCGCTGGCGGGCGTGTATCCCGCGCTCCGCCTCGGCCCGGCCTGGTGGTTCTTCGACAGCCCCGAAGGCATGCGCCGCTACCGCGAGCTGACCACCGAGACCGCGGGCTTCTACAACACCGTCGGCTTCAACGACGACACCCGCGCGTTCTGCTCGATCCCCGCCCGCCACGACATGGCGCGGCGCGTCGACTGCGCCTGGCTCGCCACCCTCGTCGCCACCGGGCGACTGGCGGAGGACGAGGCCCACGAGGTCGCCCGCGATCTCGCCTACACGCTCGCGAAGCAGGCCTACCGGCTGTGACCGCCGCCACCCACTGCGACCGAAAGGGAGACCGTACGTGCCCCATCCCGAGACCGACGCCGGCCAGGGCGTCACCCGCCAGGTGCTGGCCGAGGCGCCCGAGCTGATGCTGGTCGCGTTCCGCTTCGCCGCCGGCGGCGTCGGGGCGATTCACCGGCACCCGCACGTGCAAGCGACCTTCGTTCAGTCCGGCCGCTTCGACTTCGAGATCGACGGCCGCCGCTTCGAGGTCGGCCCCGGTGACGCCTTCGTGATCCCCTCGGACGCGCCGCACGGCTGCCGCGCGCTGGAGCCCGGGGTGCTGATCGACAGCTTCACGCCACGCCGCGACGACTTCCTCTGATGGCGACCGTCCATGTCCGCCACTGACAGCCCGCTCCTGCGCCGGTCCAGGCGGCCACTCCCGGGCGTCGGCATCGTGCATCTCGGGCTCGGCGCGTTCTTCCGGGCGCACGGGGCGATCTACGTCGCTGAGGCGATGGCGGCCTCGGGCGGAGACTGGGGCATCGTCGGCGTCAGCCTGGTGCGCCCGACGCTGCGCGACCTGCTCGCGCCGCAGGACTTCGCCTATCGCGCGGTCGAACTCGGCCCCGAGCGCGAGACGCCGCTAACGATCGAGGCCGTGCAGGACGTGCTGGTCGCGCGCGAGGACACCGAGGCGGTCCTGCGCCTGATGGCCGACGCGCGGGTGCGGATCGTCAGCCTCACGGTGACCGAAAAGGGCTATTGCCTCGAGCCCGCCACCGGTCGGCTCGACCCTGCGCATCCCGACATCCGCCACGACCTCGCCGATCCGGCCGCGCCGCGCTCGGCCCCGGGGTTTCTGGTTCGGGCGCTGGCGCGTCGGCGGGCGGCGGGGTTGCGGCCCTTCACCGTGCTCAGCTGCGACAACCTGCCGGAGAACGGCCGGGTCGTTCGCGGCGTCACGCTCGATCTCGCCGCGGCGATCGATCCCGGCCTGGCCGCCTGGATCGCCGCGGAGGGGGCGTTTCCCTGCACGATGGTCGACCGCATCGTGCCGGCGACCCGGCCCGAGGACGTGGCGCGGCTCGTGCGGCGCAGCGGGACGCTCGACCGGGCGCCGGTGCTGCACGAGCCGTTCCGACAGTGGGTCGTCGAGGACCGCTTCGTCGATGGGGCGCGACCCGACCTCGGCGCGACCGGGGTCGAACTGGTCGAGGACGTGCGACCGTTCGAACTGATGAAGCTGCGGCTGCTCAACGGCGCGCATTCGGCGCTGGCCTATCTCGGCTATCTCGCCGGCCACGAGACCATCGCCGACACCGTGGCCGATCCGGTGTTCGCGGGCTTCGTGCGGCGGCTGTGGCGCGACGAGATCGTGCCGGGGCTGGCGCCGCCGCCGGGCGCGGACCTCGCGGCCTATGTCGACACCCTGTTTGCCCGCTTCGGCAATCCGGTGATCCGGCACCGCACCGCACAGATCGCAATGGATGGCTCGCAGAAGCTGCCGCAGCGACTGCTCGGGACGCTCGACGCGAACCTCGCGGTCGGGCGGCCGACCGCCGGACTGTCGCTCGCGGTGGCGGCCTGGATGCGCTACGTCGGCGGCGTCGACGAAGCGGGACGTCCGATCGAGGTGCAAGACCCGCTGGCGGACCGGCTGCGCGCCTTGAGCGACGCGGCCGAGGGGCCTGCCGGCAAGACGGCGGCGCTGCTGTCGGTTCGCGAGGTCTTTGCGCCCGACCTCGCCGCAAACCCGACCCTGCGCGCGGGGCTGGCGCGGGCCTACGCCGCCTTGGCCGAGCGAGGCGCGCGCGAGGCGGCGCGGTCAGCCCTGGAGCCGTAGGATGTTCAGGGGTGGCCAACTGATTGATTTCAGATGGTTCCCGGCGCGCCGGATCGCCACGACCGAGCTTCGCGGCGGCATTGCCGCGCCCGCGCGCGGGCTTGCACGGGCCGCCCGGCCGGCCTATGTCGAAGCGTATGTCATTCCTGTCCGACCGCTTCATGGCCCGCGATTTCGTCACCGTCCTGCGGCTCGAAGGGGTCATCGGCGCGGGTCCGCGCTTCGGCGCGCAGGCGCTGACCGACGCGGCGCTGGCGCCGCTGATCGAGGCGGCCTTTCGCCGCGGCCGACCGAAAGCGATCGCGCTCGCGATCAACTCGCCCGGCGGCAGCGCGGCGCAGTCGAGCCTGATCGCCGCGCGCATCCGCCGCCTCGCCGACGAGAAGGCGGTCCCGGTGCACGCCTTCGTCGAGGACGTGGCGGCGTCGGGCGGCTACTGGCTCGCCACCGCCGCCGACCGCATCCACGTCGACCCGAATTCGATCGTCGGCTCGATCGGGGTGATCTCCGCCTCGTTCGGCTTTCACGAACTGCTGGCGCGCGCCGGCGTGGAGCGCCGGGTGCACACCGCCGGCGAGGACAAGAGCCTGCTCGATCCGTTCCGCCCGGAACGCTCAGAGGACGTCGAAAGATTGAAAAGACTTCAATCGGTTATTCATGACAATTTCATATCTCAGGTGAAGACGCGCCGCGGCGACCGGTTGCGCGGCGGCAAGCTGTTCACCGGCGAGATCTGGGTCGGCCAAGGGGCCGTCGAGACCGGCCTCGCCGACGCCGTCGGCCATCTCGCGCCGACGATGCGCGCGCTCTACGGCAAGGACATCCGCTTCCGGTTGGTGCGGCCGCGCCGGCCGCTGTTCCGCTGGCTCGGCCTGCCCGGCGTCGCCGAGGCGTTCGGCGGCGTCGAGGACCGCGCGCACTGGTCGCGCTTCGGGCTGGCCGCGCCGTGACGCTCAAGGCGGCGATCATCCTCGTCGGGCTGCTGCTTCTCGCCGGCATGATCGGGCGAAGCCTCGCGCCGCGGGTGGAGCGGCGCAAGGGCCGCGCCGTCGAAGCCGCGCGCAAGTGCCCGGTCTGCGAGACCTACGTGCTGACGGACGCAGCCTGCGCCCGCGCCGACTGCCCACGAGACTGAGCGATGGCCGGCCAGGGCAGGATCGGAGCGGGCGGAGGCGAGGTGAGCGAGTATCGCGCCGCACTCGTCACCGGCGCGGGCGCGCGGCTCGGCCGGGCCATGGCGCTCGACCTCGCCGCCCGCGGCGTCGCGGTGGCGGTGCACCACCACCGCGGCCGCGACGCGGCCGAAGCCGTGGCGGCCCAGGCGCGGGCGCTCGGCGTGGCCGCGGTCGCGCTTCGCGCCGACTTGCTCGACCGCGTCGAGACCGCGGCGCTCGTGCCGGCCGCCGCGGCCGCGCTCGGCTGGCCGCTCGACGTGCTCGTCAACAACGCCTCGATCTTCGAGCACGACACCATCGCGTCGGCGACCTGGGACAGCTGGGACCGCCACATCGGATCGAACCTGCGCGCGCCGTTCGAGCTGATCCAGGCCTTCGCCGCCCAGGCGCCGCGGGCCGGGCGCGACGCGGCCGGCGAGCCCGTCGCCCGCGCGGTCGTGGTGAACATGATCGACCAGCGGGTGCGCAAACTCACCCCGGAATTCGCAACCTACACCATCGCCAAGATGGGGCTCTGGGCGCTGACGCGCACCGCCGCCCAGGGCCTCGCGCCGCATGTCAGGGTGAACGCGATCGGCCCCGGACCGACGCTGCGCGGCGAGCGCCAGTCCCCCGAGCACTTCGCCGCCCAGCGCGCCGCCACCATTCTCGTACGCGGGGCGGACCCTCAGGACATCTGCGCCGCGCTGGGCTTCCTGCTCGACGCGCCGGGGGTGACAGGGCAACTGATCTGCGTGGACGGCGGCCAGCACCTCGCCTGGCGAACGCCGGATGTCCTCGGGGTTGAGTAGGCGGATGCGCCGCATAGCGAGGCTGCCAGCCGCCGCGCGCTTGACTTTTCCACTCCCGAAGGGGCGCTCGCGAATCTGTGACGATTCTGTCAACGATTCCATAAATTTACTTCTCCTTAAATCCTTAATCGTTCGAATTCAATCGCTTATCAAATTGCCTAAAAATACGTCAATCACGAAAGCGTTCTTGAATCGCTGGGGAATGCCCGGGGTCCGCCAAGTTCTACACAGACTTGTCCACAGATTCCGTGGACAGCTTCGGGCTTGCAATCCGGCGCGGCCCTCGACAACCGTTAAGGGAATCAGTCAACAGCACCGACCTATCCCGTGAGCGCAGACACGTCCCGCGACAACTCCGACCCGCCACCCGGTTTCGCGCCGGGGTCCGAGCCCGGTTTCGAGGAGGACGGGCCCGCGCCGGGCGCGGCGCGGCCCGGGCACACGGTGATCCGCGGTTATCTGCGCGGGCTGGCGGAGCGGCCCGGCGTCTACCGGATGCTCGACGCCAAGGGCGAGGTGCTCTACGTCGGCAAGGCGCGCAACCTGAGGAACCGGGTCGCCGCCTACGCCAAGCCCGCGGGCCACACCGCGCGAATCGGGCGGATGATCGCGGCCACGGCCTCGATGATGTTCCTGACCACCGAAACCGAGACCGAGGCGCTGCTG
>JANOEW010000314.1:0-3563 GCA_031413475.1 Amaricoccus sp. | reverse complement strand
CCTGCGGCAGGAGAGCGAAGACGATGTCTCGGTCCTTCTTGGGTGCGACCAGCCGGGCGGTCCGGGTGTGGCCATCCATCGTCGAGGCGACCGCGGCGATGATCTCCTGCCGGTCCCGGCTGTCCTCGCTCGGCGGCCGCGCCGGGCGCCACATGCCTGAGGCTCTGTTGGTCGCCGTCGCGCTGGCCGCCGACGCCGTGTCTGCGTCGGCAAAGCCGAACACCGCCTGATCAAGGGTTGTGCTCGCGTGGGTCCAAAGAAGCTGCATCGTAAGCAGCGACACCGTGACGACGATGCGCATGTCCGCGTTGTAGGTGACCTGCCACCCGCCGAGGGATGTCTGAGGGTGGGTCGTCAAGGTCGCGTCCAGCATCGTCATGAGGTCGACCGCGTCGCCGTCCCCACTCACGAAGTAGTCGGTCAACGGGTCTAGGTCCCCGGTCGCCGGGAAGCGCAGGTTGCTGGTCACCGCGTTGCACGTGACCCGGATCGTGTAGAAGGTCGCCGCGAAGCGGACCGGGGCGAGGATGATTGGGCATAGGAGTGCCATGGCTACCTCGCTCCCGCGAGCTTCATGCTCGAGCCCGACTCCATGATCCGCTTGATCTCCCTGGCCAGGCCACGCTCTGTGCCGACGACGAACCCTTTGGGGAAGACGAAGGTATTGTTGACGATGGAGCCGCCTCCTGAGGACGGAGTGAAGTCCCGGCCGACGCCCGACGCGTCAAAGGGGTTCCGGCGAAACGTAGGTTGCCCGCTGCGCCCGTCTCCCCGCGGCCCCTGTCCTCGGCCCCCGCCGCTCCTGCCTTCTGGGCCGGACAGGTCCCGGGCGAGCAGCGCTCGAGCCGCGCCGGCGGCAACCTTTAGACCAATGCCGGTCGCGATCGCCGCGGCGCCGACACCGGGGATGCCAAAGAAGGCGAGGAGGGATGCGGCGATTTCCGAGGCTCCGCCCTGCGCGATGAGGAAGTCTCCGGTCTGGTCGAGCATCCCGGCAAAGAGCTCGCCAAGGGCCGCCAGCGCGTTGCCCTGCCCGGAGAGGATCGCTTCTCCGACGCCGATCAGGCCCGTCAAGGTGTTGTCTGCGATGGCGGCGTAGAATTTAAGCGCGTTATTTTTCTGCTCCTCGTTGAGCTTCTGGTTTTTGTCGTAGAGCTCGACCCGGTTGTCGAAGTCTTTATCCCCCAGCTCCTTGTTGATCTCGATCCACTCTTCGCGGGCCTCGATCTCCTGCTGCCGCAGATCCGCGAGCGCGGTCTGGTTCTTCTCCGTCTCGGCGATCGCCGCGAAGGCGTCTTTCGTCCCAAAGAAGTTCTCTCCGCCGCTCGAAAAGTCGGGCCCGCCCGCGAGCGCCGGGTCCTCGTCGGACTTCTTCTTCAGAGGCCCGCCATTCCCGTTGCCCGGGGGAAGAGGCGCCGGGGCTTCGACGTCGCGGCGAGCCCCTTTGCGCAGGCCGCCGGCAAGCTTCTTCAGCGCCAGCGAGGCGTCGCTATTCTCCTCGCTCGAGGTGATGAAGACCGCGTCCCCGCGGATGTCGGCAACGCGCCGGCGGAAGTTCTCGTAGAGCTGATCGATCCCATCGATCACCTGGGAGAAGGCGTCGATCACATCGGCGCCCCACTCGATAATGAAGCCGAAGAAGTCGTTGACCGCCTCCTTCCCCTCAGGACTGGAGAAGTAGGTGGTGAGGTCGCTGAGCGCTTCGTTGACGGCCTCGAGGCCGCCCTTTAGCGCGCCGCTCGAGGTGAACGCGGACCCGAGCGTCTCCTCCAGATCGCCGAGGTTCGAGCCGAAGGTCTTCAGCTTCGCATCGAGGGAGCCGGCCTGCGCCTCGGCGAGCGCGAACATTTCGATCAGGCCCTTCTCGGACCCGTCTCCCTTGGCGAAGGCCTTGGCCACGGCGCGAGACGCGCGGGTGAGGTCCTGCCCGGTCGCGGCCGCGAGGCCCAGGGTCGCCTTGGTCGCGCCCTCGAGCTTGTTCGGCATGATGCCGAGCGCCGAGAGACGGGCCTGCATCCCGAGCAGGTCATCAGCATCGGCGAGGCCCTTCTGCTGAAGAGCGTTGTTGAACTCCTTCAGCTTGTCGACGTTCTCTTGGGTGGCGCCGCCGCGAAGCGCTAGGCCTGCGATGGCCTTCCTCTCGGCTGCCTCCGCTTCCATGGCGGCCTTGGTCCAGCCGGTGATCGCGTCGGTCGCCATGCCGATCCCGCCGGCGATGAAGTTGTAGCCCTTGCCGAGGAGCTCGAGCGATTGGTTGATCTCGGTCGCGCTGCTGCGGAACTTCGAGACCAGATCTTTAAGCCCGGCAATCGCCGGCTTCGGGTCGAGCGCGACCGGGATCGTGACCTTAGGAGAGGCCATCGTCGTCCTCCTCCTTCGATCGCACGCGGCGCAGCTGAGAGCGGTTCTGGGCGGACAGCATCGTCAGCCAGGCGGTGACCTCCCAGGCCGAGAGCAGCTCGAGCTCGCCGCGGCGAATCTGCCGGTCGGTGGTGCAGCGGAACTCGGTCACGATGTCCTGGATCCCGTCGTCCTGGGCGAGGACAGCGTCCGGGTGGCGCTTGCTCCAGATCCCATCTGGCCCCTCGCCCACCCACCCGTAGTCGGCGGAGTCGGCCAGGTCGTCGCGCTTGTCCCAGCGAGCCGCGAAGGAATCACTCATCGGTTCGGTGATCCCGAGCTCGCTCATCATCTCCCCTTCTGCCTCGTGCATGCTCGGCAAGTCCGACGGGTCCCACGTGGCGAGGACCCTTAGGATAAAAGCTGGGTGGGTTTCGGGCGCTGGACCTCGAGCGCCAGACTGAGGACCCGACCAACGAGCCCGTATCCCTCGAGCACATCGACCAGCGCGGAGGGCACGCTGCCGAGCTCCTCGACCACTCCATTGTCCACCGTCTGGATTCCGCGGATCTCCACCAGGCACTGCTCGAGCACCTCGCGCGAGAGGACCTGGCTTGCTTCGTTCCCCTCCTCCGTCATGGGCGGGTCGTCGCTCCAGAGCTCTGGATCATCCTCGGCTGTGCGCTCCTTCCGGAGGAGGTTGATCCGGTGCTTCTCGTCCTGGTTCCGCTTCTCCACCTGATGCGCCCATTTCCGCGCACGGGTGATGCCGACCAGGCGGATGCCCACCTCGACGTCGGCGAGCTCGCCCTCTTCAGCGAGCTTTCGGCGCACGATCGATCCTAGCTTCGGGAACTGGAGCATCAGGCCCTCGCCACCTGGATTGCCCGGCTCGGCGTGGTCCCTGTGAAGTAGACCTTGTCCGAGAGGGTGAACTTGACCTGCTGCCGAGCCACCCCATTCGCGTCGGTGCGGGTCACCTCGGACGCGTGGGCCTCCTCCATGTGAACGCAGAGGGTGTTGAGGATCGAGCTCGCGAGGACCCCTCCGCCATATTGGAGGAGGAGCCGACCCAGTGTGACGTCCCGCTTGAGGTTCAGGATCGCATCGGTCCGGAGCGGCTCGATCGTCACCGACGGCACGGCCTCGATGTGCTGGTAGTCGGCCCGGCCGTTCGTCGCCTGCGTCGACTCGATCTCTGCGGCCTTGATCCCGAAGTCGAG
>JANOEW010000313.1:0-4231 GCA_031413475.1 Amaricoccus sp. | reverse complement strand
TGAGTTTGCATCCGAATCTTCGCTCCATCATTCGCAGCGGAAGGCTCAAGGAGCTTGACTACCGGTACTCCGCTGTATGGTTTGTTTGTCATTTGCCCGCTAGTAGCCATAGCCCCTAGGGCGGCCCTATATTGTCGCATCCGAATTGACGGGAGTGCACAAATGCCTGAAGTGCGCAAAAATGCAGACGTTCGTGGTTGTGACACCTCCGGAATGCTCGCCGCGCACCGGTACTTCCGAAAACTCTTCAATGACGCACCCGAGCAGCCGGGCGAATCCGGCGATCTCGGGCCAGTTCACCCCGAGCGCGTAGCCCGAGGTCAGCACGAAGGCCGCGGCCAGCGCCACGCTGGCGAGTGGCAGGGCGAGCGCGACGTCGAGCGGCGTCGCGGTCAGCACCGCGCCGAGCGCCGCGTCGCCGAGAAGGCCGCCGAGGCCGTAGGCGTGGGGCCAGCTCGCGAGCGGCACATGGGTCGCGGCGAAGGCGGCCGCGGCGAGCAGCGCCACCGGGGCGACGACGGCCCGGCTGAGCGCACGGCTGTCGCCGGCGTGCAGCACGAGGCGCAGGCCCCAGACCGCGACGACGAGCGGCACGCCGTAGGCCGCCCAGCCGAGGGCGCGGTGTAGCGGATCGGCGAGCGAGGCGCCGACCAGGCCGAGCGCGTTCCGGGGCGGGGCGTCGGTTGCGGAGAACAGGCTGGGGTCGTCGGGGGAATAGGTCCAGAGCATCGCCCAGCCGAGCGCGCCGAGCGCCATCAGGATCAGCCCGAGCAGTTCGGTCCCGCGGCGGCGCAGCGCCTCCTCGGTGTCGTTCTCCATCAACGGGCTGCGGCGTTTGGTCCTGGAGCGGGGCGCCATGGCGATCAGACCCTTTCTGCGGTGCGCGGCGCGGCCAGCGTGGCGCGGATGGCCTGGAGGCCGGCGGCGGCGTCGTCGAGCCCGGCGAGCAGGGCGGCGCGGATGGAGGCCGCGCCGGGGTAGCCCGCGGGCGTGTCGCGGCAGCGGCCGGGCTCGCCGATCGACATGGCGCGTTCGGGCCCGCCCGGGGCACGGCCGTCGAGCAGCCGCCGCAGCCGCGGAAAGGCATGCTCCGGCAGGCTGGAGAACCGCTCGGGAAACTGCATCGATCGCCTCGTGTCCGGGGTCATGACGCACGCCCCAGCTTTGGGAGCACCATAGCCCGGCGTGCGGCGCGGGTCCAGTCGCTTGAAGCCGCGGTGCGGGCGCGCGTTTCCGACCGCTTCGGAAGGCGGTCAACGAAAATAGATCAGCTTCAATGCGTTGACGACTAGTGCGGCAGGGACGCCTGCCAGGAGGGCCGGGCGATCGCCACTTCCATTGCCGCGCCGAGGCGAAGCAGCCGGGCTTCGGCGCCGGGCGCGGCCGTCGCCATCAGCCCGCAGGCGGGCAGGCCGGTGGGCAGGGTGAGCGCGCAGAGGCCCAGCAGGTTCGCGACACGGGTGTTGCGCAGGGCAAGCAGGTTCTCGGCGGTGAAGGCCTCGTGGTCGGCCAGCAGACGATCGACGTTCGGCGGCAGGTTCGGCGTCGTGGGGGTCAGGATCGCGTCGAATCCCGCGGTCGCCGCGCGATAGCCGGCGCGCAGGGCGTCGAGCCGCGACCAGGCCCGCAGCAGGTCCGCCGCGGACTGGCCCGCGCCCAGGCGGAAGCGGTCGCGCACCGGCGGGAACATCAGCTCGGGCCGCGCCTCGATCGCCTCGCCCCAGACCGCCCAGGCCTCGGGCGTGACGACGCGGCCGGCCAGCGCTAGCGCCGCCCCGACCTGGTCGAGCGGACCCCTGGTGATCACGGCGCCCGCCATCGCCAGCCGCTCGACGGCGGCCTCGAACGCCGCGAGCGGCTCGGCTCGCGTGGGATCGAGCGCGGGGTCGTCGAGGACCATGAGCCGGGTCCCGTGCAGGGTCGCGCCGGTCAGGTCCGGCGCGGGGTCGCCGGACAGCGCCGCGAGCAGCAGCGCCGCGTCCTCGACCGAGCGGCCGAGCGGGCCGATCGTGTCGAAGCGCGGGCAGAGCGGGACGACGCCGTCGAGCGGCAGCCGGCCGTGGGTGGGCTTCAGCCCGACCAGGTCGTTCCAGGCCGCCGGCACCCGCACCGATCCGCCGGTGTCCGAGCCGATCGCCGCCGCGGCGAGGCCGAAGGCGACCGAGGCGGCGGCGCCCGAAGACGAGCCGCCAGGGGCGAGCTCGGAGGCGTTGATGTTCGGCGGGGTGGCGGTGACCGGATTGATCCCGAGGCCGGAGAACGCGAGCTCGGTCATGTGGGTCTTGCCGAGGCAGACCAGCCCGGCGCGTCGCGCCGTCGCCAGCACGGCGGCGTCGCGGTCGGGGGTGCGGCCGGCGAGCAGCGCCGAGCCGGCCTCGGTCGCCACGCCGGCGGTGTCGAACAGATCCTTCCAGCTGATCGGCACGCCGTCGAGCGGGCCGCGGCGCAGGCCGGCCCGGGCGCGCGCCGCCGCCGACGCGGCCTCGTCGCGGGCGCGCTCGGTCGTGGTCCGGGCGTAGATGCGACCTGCGTCCGGGTGCGCTTCGATCGCGCCGAGATAGGTCGCGGTCAGGTCGCGGGGGTCGATCGCGCCGGCCGCGATCCCGCGGCCGAGCTCGGCCGCCGTCATCCACAGCCAGCTGTCGCTCACGGCGCGTCTCCCCCGGTGCCTCGCGTTTCGCCGCAGCCTAGCGATCGCCCCGGCGGTGGACAATGCGGGAGCGGCGCGGTTAGTGGCGCCATGGAGATCGACCGGGACGTGCTGATCGTCGGCGGCGGGCTGAACGGCCCGACGCTGGCGCTGGCGCTGGCCTCGGCCGGGATCTCGAGCGTGGTGCTCGACGCCGCGGCCGCGGCCGAGCAGGCCCGGTCAGACTTCGACGGCCGCGCCTATGCGCTGGCGCTGAGCTCGCGGCGGATGCTGGAGGCGCTGGGGCTGTGGCGCGCGCTGGCGGCCAAGGCCCAGGCGATCGAGGAGATCAAGATCAGCGACGGCCGCGCCGGGACCGGGGCCGCGCCCTGGTTCCTGCATTTCGACCGCGGCGAGATCGACGAAGGCCCGATGGGGCATTTCCTCGAGGATCGCTGGTTGCGCGCGGCGCTGGGCGCGGCGATGGCGGCCGAGCCGCGGATCGAGGTTCGCGACGGCGCCGAGGTGGTGGCTCAGCGGGTCGAGGCCGGCGCGGCGGAGGTGACGCTGGCCGACGGATCGCGGCTGCGCGGGCGGCTGATCGTCGGGTGCGACGGCCGCGGCGGGCGCACTGCCACGCGGGCCGGCATCGGCCGAGTCGGCTGGGACTACGGCCAGACCTCGCTGGTCTGCGCGGTGGAGCATGAGGCGCAGCATCGTGGCGTGGCGCACCAGTTCTTCATGCCCGAGGGGCCGCTGGCGATCCTGCCGTTGCCGGGCGACCGGTCGTCGATCGTCTGGACCGAGGCGCGCGACCGGGCGGCGGCGATTCAGGCGCTGGACGACGCGGGCTACCTCGCGGCGCTGCGGCCGCGGTTCGGGGATTTTCTCGGCGCAATCGCGCTGACCGGGGCGCGGTATGCCTATCCGTTGAGCCTGTCGCTCGCCGAGCGGTTCACGGGCGCGCGGCTGGCGCTGGTCGGCGACGCGGCGCACGGCATCCACCCGCTGGCGGGGCAGGGGCTGAACCTCGGGCTGCGCGACGTGGCCGCGCTGGCCGAAGTGCTGACGGTGGCGCGGCGGCGGGGCGAGGATCTGGGCGCGCCGGCGGTGCTGGAGGAGTACCAGCGCTGGCGGCGGTTCGACGCGGCGCTGCTCGCGGCGGCGACCGACGGGCTGAACCGGTTGTTCTCGAACGACAATCCGCTGCTTCGGTTGGGGCGCGACCTCGGGCTCGGCCTGATCGGCCGGCTGCCGGCGCTGCGCCGCGGCCTGATCCGCGAGGCGGCCGGACTGACCGGCGCGCTGCCGCGGCTGCTGCAGGGCCGGCCGCTGTAGCGGTCCAGATTCCGCTGGACAGGGTCGCGGGCCTGCCCTAGTGACAGCTCGCACGACGGCCCCGCCCGTCCAGGCCCGGGTAGCTCAGGGGTAGAGCAGCGGACTGAAAATCCGCGTGTCGGTGGTTCAAATCCGCCCCCGGGCACCATTGATTTCGTGATCGAACGAGGTTCAACCGGGTTCTGCCGCGCCGACGCGCGCGGTCAGTCGATGCCGAAACCGCGCATGAGGTCGCGCATCCGCACCGTCTCGGTGAGCACGTCG
>JANOEW010000312.1:0-3331 GCA_031413475.1 Amaricoccus sp. | reverse complement strand
TGGCCGTTAATCCCGGCAGTACGCGCCACGCTTCCTCTACCTCGGGCAGGTTGAACATCGGTCAGCCGACCAACACCGGGATTACCGCCTGTTGCGCGATCCGGCAGATCTCCGCGACGCTCGAATAGTGCTGGAGGTAGGCCGAGAGCAGAACCACGTCCGGACGCCGCGCCGCGATCGCGCGCCGTGTCTCGCCGAGGACAACGGGATCGGGCCGGTGCGCCCGCCGGTCGCTCACCGCCCGCTTGAGGTCGCGCGCCGCCCTCAGCGGCGACCAAGTCGCATGGTGAAGCTTCCGGGCGAGATGATCCCGCAGCGTGTCGGGATGCTCGCGCTGCACGGGCGGCACGTTCAGGTTGAGCGCGGATAACACTTCCACGACGTGCCCGGCCTCGCGCAACCGCGCGACCAAGAGCCCTACCGCGAGTGTCGGATAGGTCGCGAAGGTGTTCAGGTCGACAATCAGTATGCGCGCAACGGCACTATCCGGCCTGTGAGCCCCTGACACGCTTTGAAATCTTGTCATCCAAACCACTCGATGCGGCACAGCCGCTCCCGGCTGACTCCATCGCCCCAAAGCGACTATGCTCTCGGCGATCCTACGGATCAACACTTACCTGTAGAGGCCTGCGTCGATGCCGCCGCATCCGGCTCATGTCGGTCCTCCGCAGCACGCGCGACGCGACAGCTTCCCAACTCACCGTGTTCCAGCAAACAGATGCTGAACTGCTGGTGCGGCGTCTGGCGAAACTGCGGGGAAGGGATCGTCGGGCATGGCGAGCCTAAGCCTTCTGGCGCCGTATGTGGCGCGGGGGGATGGTCGTCGAAGAACGGGTCGGAGAAGGAGAGCGCCTTTGGGTAGGAGGTCGCCGGGCGTGTCTCATGGCGACGTCGCCCCGGGGCCGAGCCGCGCCTCGAGCTCCATGACCTCGCGCAGCAGCCGGTCCGACCGCGCCCGGGTCAGATGCCGTTGGGCGCGAAGCCGCCCGGCCTCGCCGAGGGCCGCCGCCGCGACGGGATCGCCGAGAAGCGCCGCCAAGGCCTCCGCCATGCCCACGACGTCGCCCTCGGCGACGAGGCGCCCCGTCTGGCCCTCGACGACATGCTCCGGGATGCCCGCGTGCCGGGTCGAGACCACGGGAACCCCGGAAAGCATCGCCTCGGCGATCGCGGTGGGGAAGCCTTCGGTCGCGCCGAGAGGGCCGGTCACGGAATGCAGTGCGAACACCGCCGCACGGCGCATCAGAGCGGCGCAACCGGCGTGGTCAAGCGCGCCATGGAGCGTCACCCGGCCCTCGAGCCCCCGCGCGCGGATCGCCTCTTCGACCTCGGCGCGCAGCGGCCCCGCTCCGACGAGGTCGAGCCTCGCCTGCGGAAAGCGCGGCGCGACCTTGGCGAAGGCATCGACCGTCGCGAGCGGGGCCTTCGTCGGCACCAGCCGCCCGATGCTCAAGATGCGGCCCGGCTCGCGCAGGCTGGGCCTGAACTCGGCAGGATCGGCGCCGCTGGGGTTGACGTGCAGCTTCGCTTCCGGGCAACCGAGGGCGGCCAGCTTGTCCGCTATGAAGCGCGAAACTGCAAAAACGCCGTCAGCCCGCCTGAACAGACGGCGGTAGAAGCGCCGCATCGAGCGGAAGCGCGACGCTTCCGTCGCGTCCGGGCCGCGGAAATAGACGTAGAGTGGCAGCCCGAGCTCGTGGCAGACGTCCATGAGCGCGACACCCGTGCCGCCGAACTCGGCCAAGACCAACGCCACGTCCTGCACAAGGAAGAACTCGGCGAGCCGGCGACGGTCGGTGAAGTCCAGAATCGTCCCGAAGCCCTGGGCGCGCCGCAGCGCCGGCCCCAGCCGGGCACGCAGCCGGCCGATCTGTCCGGGCGGCAAATAGGCAGGCCTCAGGAGCGACAGGACGGGATGCCCGAACCGCTCCGCGCCGACGCCGTCATAGCAGACGAGGACCGTGCCGCTTGGCGCGAGCGTGCGCACGTGGTGGACCACGAAGGTTTCGGAAGGTTGGGAGAAGCCGGGGGCGGCGATCGCCAGCTTAGGCATCCAGTAGCGCTCCCTCCGGCGTTCGATCGTCCGACCGCCGTCCGTCGCCGGTCTTGACTCCGCACAACAAGAACCACCCTGTCAGAGTATCAGAACGTCAGGTTTTCGGACAGCTTCGGATCATCCTGCTAAGTCGCCGCCCCGCGCAGACCGCGGCCGCGCCCGGCTCGCGCTAGCGTCGATCCGGCTTCGGCTCCGACGAGGCCGGCCAGAGCGCGGTTGCGCCCGGTGTCGGGCCCGCCTAGCCTTATTTTTGATCGAGCGTCCATTTTTCGGCAGTTGCCTGGGCGGTGCCGCGCATTATCGGCTGACGAGGCCGGCGCTCGTATGCGGAACCTGTCATTGCCGGTCCTGCCGGCGCGCGGAGGGCGCCGAGCAGGTGCCTGGGCGACGGTCCCGAGCGCGAGTTTCTCGTCGGAGACGGAGAAGCTCGCGGTCTACGTCTCGTCGCCTGGCGTGGAGCGGACTCTCTCCGCGACCTGCGGCGCCGCCCACCTATCGCAACGAGGCCGCAACGATCGACGTCACGGTCGCGGCCCTCGACGATCGGAGGCCATCGCGCCGGAGCGGAAGACCTGGCTTTCGCACCGGATCGGGTGAAACCCGGCCGATCCGCGGCTGCCTGGCTTCGACGAGGGCGCGGATTGAACTCGCGGCCTCGTGGCCCGGTGCGCTTCGACGGGGGTTTGCGGGGCGCGGGCAATGTGATTATAGTTGAAGCAACAGGGCTCCAGACCCTGTACGAGACACAGGGTTGTCGCATGGATGCCGGTCGCGGCGATACGGCCTTCGTGGCCTTCGAGCATGTGCAGAAGAGCTACGACGGCGAAACGCTCGTCGTTAAGGATCTAAACCTCGCCATCGGCAAGGGCGAATTCCTGACCATGCTCGGCCCCTCCGGCTCGGGCAAAACCACCTGCCTGATGATGCTCGCGGGCTTCGAGACCGCCACTCATGGCGAAATTCGCCTGGACGGCCGCCCGATCAATTCCGTCCCGCCGGAAAAGCGCGGCATCGGCATGGTGTTCCAGAACTACGCGCTGTTCCCGCACATGACAGTCGGCGAGAACCTCGCGTTCCCGCTCCAGGTCCGCAAGATGTCGAAGGCCGACATCGACGCCAACGTGATGCGCGCGCTCGACATGGTGCAGATGGGCAAGTTCGCCAACCGTCGACCGGCCCAGCTGTCCGGCGGCGGCCAGCAGCAGCGCGTCGCGCTGGCCCGCGCGCTGGTGTTCGAACCGGAACTCGTGCTGATGGACGAACCGCTCGGCGCGC
>JANOEW010000311.1:0-1605 GCA_031413475.1 Amaricoccus sp. | reverse complement strand
CGCACTGATCGGCGCGTTGGCAGGGATCCGGGTCTTCTATTGGAACGCTCTGAGTTGGCTTATCTCCCCCCCATAGGTCCCGTCCGCGTGGCGGGGATCGCGGTCGTGTCGCTCATGCTTGCGCTGATCGTCCTGTGGTGGGTCGGCCCCTGGCTGCAATGTCCGACGATCCGCGTTTCCAAGTCCGGCATCTACTACCTGCCGGACCACCCGATGTACCGGCAGGTGACAAACGTCGAGGCGTGTTTCGCGACCGTCGACGAGGCCGAGGCCGCCGGGTTCAGAGCGCCACTTCCATCGCCCTAGCGCCGTCGTAGCGTCGTCGTAGACGCGAGAGGCATTAGATGGTATTGCCATTGCCATGGCCGCCAAGCGCACCCAAGCCATCCGGCTTACGATATCCCACACCGAAAAGCTCGAGCTACAGCGCGCGGCGGACAAGGCCGGGCTTCCGCTTGCCGCGTGGGTCCGTTCGGCGGCGCTGACCATGGCGCGCAAACCAGAAAAGGACGGCGCATGAAATACGTCACTGGCTACGAAAAAGCTTGGCTCGCCTTCCTCGGCGCAGGCATCGTGACCTCGGTCAACACCGCGCTGCTGTGGACGGCGTCGATCACCGGATCGATCGCGTCGCCCGACGAGGCGACCATCACGGCGGCGGTCACCGGAATCACCGCGTCGATCGCCGCCGGCGTGCTGGCCTATCTAGGCACCACGTCACCGATCCCGCCGGACCCGAGCGCGACGCCAGAGCAGAAGATCGCCGCCGCTGCAATTCTCGGGTCTAAGGCAGGGGCCGCCGCAGGTGCTGCAGCGGGCGCTGAGGCGGCGGGAGCGGTGGTGGTGGGCAATGCCGCCGCGGCCGATGCCGGCGCCGTAGCCGGGGCGGAGGCGGGCGCTGTGGACGTGCCGAAGCCATGAGCGCGTTCCGAGATCTATCTGGTCAGCGGTTCGCATTCCTGACGGCCATTAGTCCGGAACGAGAGGGCAAATACCTCAAGTGGCTGTGCCGCTGCGATTGCGGCAAAGAGGTCCGCGTCAGAGACTGGAACCTCATCTCCAGAAATACCCGGTCTTGTGGGTGTCAGCGGGCCAAAGGCGAGCGGAACGGCAACTTCCGCCACGGATCGTCTGCTCACGGGATCACGAAGGAATACCGGACGTGGAAGGGCATCAAGACTCGCTGCTTGAACCAAAACGTGAAATGTTTCCATTACTATGGCGGTCGCGGGATAACCATCGCGGCTGAGTGGATAGATGACTTCCCAGCGTTTCTCGCCCACATTGGACCAGCGCCATCCAGCGCGCATAGCGTGGACCGCGTCGACAACAATCGAGGTTATGAGCCGGGCAATGTCAGGTGGGCTACCGCCACCCAGCAGAATCGGAACACCCGGCGCGTGCTCGACAAGCCGAACGTCGAGCTGGTCAAGGTCAAGTGATCCGCGCCGCGGTCCTGGCCTGCGCGCTGGCCGCCTGCTCGATGACGCCGGAGGATCGCGTGCTCGCCTGCAGCGCGGCGCTGGTGGCGGTCACGCTCGCTGAGGCGCACGGCGTCGATCCGAAACGGGTGGCTGTCCTGGCGCGCGACGTCGAGATCATCTG
>JANOEW010000310.1:0-5020 GCA_031413475.1 Amaricoccus sp. | reverse complement strand
CTGGACGGCGACCCGGCCACGATCCGCGACGCCATGCTGAAGATCGGCTATTTCGACACGGCGACGTCGCCGCGACACCAGGCAGTGATCATGGAGATGTTCGACGCCGCGATGACGCCACTTCGGCAATCCGCGCCGTTCGACTTCGGGAGGACCGATCTGATCGAGACCTTGCGCGACATGGGGCTGGCGATGGCGGGTGAACGCGACCTGACTCATGTGCCGCCGCCCGCCACACTGTTCCTCCACCGCAAGATCGGCGGGATGTATCTGCTGGCGACGAAGCTGAAGGCGCGTGTCACCCTGCGCCCAATGCTGGAGCGTTACCGCTGACCCCAGCCTGCTATCCTGGGAAAAGGAAGGCGAAGGCCATTCGCCGGCGCCATGCGGGAGTCAGCGGCTCCTCGATCACGCCGAGCCGCTCGTAGGCGTGCAGGAACCGATCCGGCCCGGTCAGGATGCCGACATGCTTGGCGATCGCGTTCGGGGCCATGCGGAAGAGCAGCAGCGCGCCGCGGCCGGCTTCCGCGGGCGCAATCTCGAACATTGCCGTCCGCGCGCCCTCCGCCAGGACCTCACGCGGACCGGTTTCCCCCCAGTCGCGGCTGTACGGCGGGATCGGGAACGGCTCGGCTCCCACCACCTCACGCCAGACGCCGCGCGCGAGGCCGAGGCAGTCGCAGCCGATGCCGCGCAAGCTCGCCTGGTCGTGGTAGGGCGTCCCGAGCCAGCGGCGGGCGGCGGCGATGACGAGATCAGGATCAGCGCCCGTCACAACACCGCTCCCTCATGCCCGCCGTCCTGGGTGGCGTAGCGGATCACCGCGTCCTGGCCGGGGATGTGCGGGAAGCCGCGGAAGTTCGCGACGTTGCCGAACTTCGCCCGGCAGGTGTCGAGCCGCTTGTCGCAGCCGGCGCGGATGATGAACCCGTCTCCCTCAGAGAGCGGCCGCACCGGCGCTTCCAGCAGTGTGAGCGTCACGATGCTGGCAGCCTTCTCGTGCATAAGCACCTCGGCGCGGCGGCCGGCGTTTGCGCCGCTCGTCCAGTCCAGCGCGCCGAGCCCGAACCAGCCGTCCGCGAAGCCGCCGAGGCCGGAGGCGATGAACGCCCGGTCGCGCAGGATGGCGACGACCTCGCCCGTGCCGCGGTACGCGGGATCGTCCAGATCGACTCCACATCGCCCGTCGCCGAGCGCCGCGTCGCAGGTCGCCTGGAAGGTTCGCCCGACGGTCTGGCCGAGCACATGCGTGAGCGAGCGGACTTCCGCGACGAAGGCGAGCCGCCCGCGCCGGATCTGGCCGATTGCGCCGCATCGCATCAGCACGCGCTGACCGGGGCTCGCCCAGTTCACCCGCCAGAGCTCGACCTCGGCGTTGTCCCAGCGGCCGTCGAGGATGTCAGTCTCGGTGATGCGGTCCGACGAAAGCACGCCCTCGGCATCCTGCGCATCGACCGAGAGATCGGAGCCCGAGCGGACCTCCGAGGCAGTGAAGCCGCTCCCGGGCTCGTAGTTGGTGCCCGCGAAGACGAGCGTTCGGTCGTGGTCGGTGAAGCCGAGGACCACGCCATCGCCCCGGGCGACCCGCCAGCACCAGGCGAGCGTGGTGGTCCCCTCGTCGAGATGGGATTGCAGAGCTGGAGACAGGGACTTCATCGCGGTCCTCGGCTACGGGTTTCTGAACGCATCGCACTAGGTGGGTGGCTCGCGCCGCTGGCGCGGAACGGCCGCCGGGGCTATCCTCCCGTTCGGGAGGTGCGGCGTGCCGATCACCATCGACGAGATTGGCGGCGCGTCCGAGCGGCCACTGCCGCAGTCATCGACGCATTCGCCCCCGGCCCCGCAGCCCGAGCGGGAGGCCGTCGAGGCGTCCGCCCTGCGCGCGCTGGAGCTTATCGCGCTGGCGTGCGAACGGGACGCAAGACTTGCGCCGCCCTGAGCCCCTGACCCTGGTCGCGGCGCGGCCGGTCGTCCTGATCGACGGCAGGCGCCGGAACGACGTCGAGGCGGCGCTCGCGCTCATGGAGCTGCGCCTGCCGCGCCACGGCATGGCGCATGTCGAGCTTCGGCTTCTCGCCGCGCCGACGCCGGAGGGCCATCCCTTCGGCGATGTCGCGCATGGCTCCCGGATCGCCATCGGCTATGGCTCCGAGCGCCCGGCCCCGCTGTTCGAGGGGGACGTCACCGCGATCGAGATCCGCATGGGCGACGGGCCGCCCGAGCTGGCGATCCTGGCCGAGGACGCGCTGCACCGCCTCGCCCGCCGGATGCGGCCGCAGAGCTTCGAGGAGATGTCAGCCGACGACGTCGTTCGGTCGCTGGCCGCGGAGGTCGGGCTGGAGGCGGATGCGACGCTCGGCGGCCGCCCGGGGAGCTTCGTCAAGGGGGCCGAGAGCGATCTGGCGTTCCTGCTCCGCTTGACCGCCGCGTACGGAGCGGCGCTGCGCCTCGAGAAGGGTCGGGTGCGCGCCGGGCCCGAGGCGGAGGACGCGACTGCGCTGCCGCTCGACGCCGGGACGCTGGCCGGGTTGCGCATCGTCGCGGACCTGAACTGGCTGCCCGGGGCGGTGACCGTTCGGGGATGGGACCTCGCCAGCGGCGCGCCGGTCGAGGCCACGACTGCGCCGCCCTCCGCGCCGGCTCCGCTGCAGAGCGGGGTCGAGCTCACCGCGAAGCTGGGCTGGGCCGCAGACCGCCTCGCGCCGCGGGACTTCTCGGGATCCGGGGGCGCGAAAGCGACCGCCGCGGCGCGGTCGAGCACCGCCGCCGAGCGCTTCCTGCACGGCGAGATCGTCGCCGCCGAGCCGGGCCTCGTTCCGGGGGCCGCAGTGGAGATCAGCGGAACCGATCCCCGTTTCGCCGGTCGATACCGTGTGGGCGACTGCCGCCACCGCTTCTCCGTCGCGGAGGGGCTGCGCGTGCGCGCCGGCGTCCATCGGCCGGACTGGCGACCCTGACCGCGGAGGCAGACCCGATGACGCACGACACGCCCGCCTGGACCGCAGGCATCCACCTCGCCCAGGTCCTCGACGTCGCGGATCCGCAGGGCAGCGGTCGCATCCGGGTCGGGCTGACCGGGCTCGGGCTGACCCTCTGGGCGCCGGTGCTGATCCCGGGCGGGGGCGCAGGTTATGGCGTGGCGCTGACCCCGCGGAACGGCGAGACCGTCGCCGTGGCCTTCCCGGGCGGCGACCCCGCGCAGCCGCTGGTGCTCGGCGCGCTCTGGTCGGGCCAAGCATCACGGCCCGAGGCCGCGGGCGCGCCCGGCGAGAGCTACGCGATCGTCGCGCCCGGCGGCGCGGCGATCCGGATCGAGGACGGCTCCGGCCCGTCAATCGTCATCGCGTCCGACGACCGCACGCGGCTTCGCATCGAGCCCGGCCCGGAGGGGATGGTCTCCATCGAGCACCCGGCCGGCTCGATCACCCTCGGCCCTGAAGGCGTCGCCGTCACGAGCGCGGGCGCGGTCCGCGTTTCGGCCGCGACCGTCAGCGTCTCGACCGCGATGTTGACGATCGACGCCGGCATGGTCAGGGCGAGCGGCGTCGTGCAGTGCGACACCCTGATCGCCAACACCGTGGTCGCGGCGAGCTACACGCCCGGCGCAGGCAACCTCGTCTAGCGAGGCATTCGGGCCAGCCATCGAGGCCCGGCGCGGCGTGAGCCGTCGGCGCCCGCATCGGCCCCCGAGAGCCGGGCTCGCAGCCATGCGAGCAGGCCCCGAGGCTGCGCGGGCGGGCGCGGCGTGGGCCTCTGCATGGACGCGGGCCACAGCAGCGCTAGCGCCTCCTCCTCGCTGAGCCGGCGGACGGTCCTCGAGAAGTCGACGCGGCCGCTTGCGTCGGCGGCCCAGACCGGGATCGTCCCGCCCAGGTAGCGCCCATGCCCGAAGAGGTCGCGCTCGGCCTCGCGGCGGGGTCGCAGGCTCGGAGGCCGCAGCCAGTTCATGAAGGCGGCCCCGGCCCGCGCCCTGTCGCCGGCGTTCAGATGCCGCGTCAGCGCCGCCCGGGCGATACCGCCGGTGTTGTAGTGGAACGAGACCAGCGCATCGACCTCGTGGGGCGCGAGCGGGACGGTCACGGCGCGGGCGACCTCGGCCTCGCAGACCGCGAGATCGGCGCGGAAGAGCTGCAGCGCCTGCGCCAGAGCGGCGTCGAGGTCGGCTGGCATCCCGTGCGGCATCCGCGCCGGATCGGGCGCACCAGCTGCGGCGGTGTGGCCGATGCCGAAGGTCCAGACGCCCTTCACGTCGAGGTACGGCGCGGGGACGACGCCCTCGTGGCGGATGAGGGCCATGAGCCCGCGATCGGTAGTTCGCATGATATCACCTGAGAAAGGAGAGCAGGAGGATCAGGATCGCGACGGCCAGGCCGACGCGCAGGCGGTGGCGGAAGCGGCGGCAGGGATCGGCGCTGTCGCAGCGCAGCCAAGCCGCGAAGCGCAGCAGCTCACGCATCGGGATCGTCCTTCGGCTGCGAACGGATGCTGCGGATGCGCGCGAGCGTGACCTCGATCACCGCGGGACCGAAGACGCCGACGAGATAGGCGGCCGATCCCGCCGCCCCGCCAGCGGGCACCGTCTCGGGCGGCAGGCCGAGCCAGCGGGTGACGAGCGCCATGGAGAAGCTGCCCATGCCGGCGGCGATCAGGCCACCGAGCAGGATGTGGCGGATCGCATCGCGCAGCCGCATGCGCGTGCTGAGCGCGTTGGTCGCGCCCCCGAGCGAGCCCCAGGCCGCGAGGATCGCCGCGGTCGAGGCGGCGAGGTCGCGGAGAACGCCCGCGACGAAGCTCCCGTCGTCATTCATCGCCGGATCTCCAGAAGCGGGATTGAGGTGATCGAGCCGAGCCGCTCTAGGTCGAGGGTCACGTCGAGCGCGTCGCTGTCGAAGCGGACAGGCACGTCGAACTCGAAGCCCGCGGTGATCCCGATGCCGGCGGAGGGGGCGGCCCCGAAGGTGACGATCCCGGTGGTCGTATCGACCGACCAGCCGGAGGTCTGCTCGACGCCGCCAACCGC
>JANOEW010000309.1:0-3037 GCA_031413475.1 Amaricoccus sp. | reverse complement strand
GGCGCGCTTTCCGCATCCCGCCCCAGCCTGCGGTCCAGCGGGCGGTCCCACCGCTTCGCTTCGACGATCGCGACGCCGTGCGCGTAGCGCTGCCACTCACGCGGGTCGGCGTTCGCCTGCGCCTTGACTTCGTCGGAGAGGAATAGAAGCCCGTCGGGCACGTCCTCCCTGCCGGTCGCCGACAGGTTCTGCTGCTCGAGATGCGCCCTCCAGCCGAGCCGGTGCAGGACCGGCCAGATCAGGTCGCGCTCGGTCTGGGACTCGTTCGGCCCGGCCCCGTGCGGGAACCGGGCGAGGATCGCTTCGAGATCGTTCCGCAGCGCGTCGGCGTCGATGGCGCGCCACTCGGGGGCGGCAGTGATAGCCTCGCCGAGATAGTCTCGGGTGAAGAGCGATCCGGCGATGAGGGTAGTCGGGTCCATGTCGCCGCCGCTGTATCCTGTGGTCCTCGGAGGTCTGGTCGCAACTCTTAGTGCCCGATCGGGCTCTGCCAGACAAGGGCGGCGCGACGGCCACTGGGTTGGATGCCGGAGCCCGTTTCAACCCAAAGGTGATTTCGAACCGCCAGCAAGTTTTCCAAATTTCTCGAGCGGTTTCAATGGTATGAAGCTGTTCACCTTGGAGCCCAAGGTGAACAGGTCCGGAGAGTTCGGGCCCGGAGGGAACGGATTTCGGTACTCCGGACAACGCCGCAGTGGGGAGCCTCCCCGCTACAACCCTCGAAAACAACGAGAAATTTCCGCGTCGCGAGCAAGTGGAGAACGGGTTGTGTTGGGCGGTTGGCGGAGCGAAGGGACTTGGGGTCGAATGGTCTCTGGCTCGATTGGCCGAAACAAAGGGGGTTTTGAGGCGTCTGGCGACCAGGTGCTGAGCCACATGCCATTCTCTTGAGAAAGCAAGCGACGACTCTGAACCGACGTCTGCCGGATCAGTAAAATCCAACCTCGCGCACGTCGATTTCGGCGTCATGGTCCCGGCCAAACGCGACGACGGCGACCGACGTCAGGCTGCGTGGGCGGGGCACGGTGCGCAGCAATGCGCCCGAGGCGACGAACGCGTCCAACGGCAGGCGCACCTCGCTCCAGGACTGCGTGACGTCAAACCCCGCCTGATAGTATTGCCACGGCAGAACAGTGCCCGCCGTGCGCAGATGCACGAAATATCGTTGGTCGTTGCCGCGCACGACAAGCCGCACACCGGTCGTGCCCTCAGGCGGCGGATTGGCCAGATCCAGCCGCATCTGGATGAAGCCGCCCCGGTTGGCGGTGCTGACGCGGCCGGTCATGCGAGCATGGGTTTGGCCGTCTTCCTGCGCGAACACGACCTGTCCGGACGACACGCCGCCCATCACTGCATCCGTGAAGAACCGCCAGCGGGTTTCCGGCTGCATCGTGAAATCCTCGATCAAGGTCTCGCCGGCCGATACGGGCGGCGGCGCCGCAAGGATCAGCGCGGCCGAGAGGGCAAGAGTTACCAGACCGCGCATCGACATCTCCTTGTATGCACCCGTTTGACCGGGCCTCGCCAGTGGAGCACGGCCTTCGCCGCTTCACCAGTGCCGCGTTCCGAGTGCGCCCTTGATCCGTCCGTCCAGATTTGGCGTGACCCAGCCGCCGTAGAAGTCGCCCGGCTGCGGGAGCACGCGCAGATCGCCGACCCAGGCCTCGTCCATCAGCCCGGCGTAGAACGCCACGTACCGCGCGAGCGGCGCGAAGCGGACGGTGGGCCGATCATAGGCCCAGGCGGCGCGTGGGGCGGTGGTCGCCCCGGCGATCACGTCGAAATAGCGCGCCGCGCCCTTCCATTCGCAAATGGTGCTGCCCGATGTCGGGCGCAGCGTTGCAGCGATATCCTCGGGCGGCAGGTAGTAGCTGGGCGCGTGGTGGGTCTCGAGCACCCGCAGGGCGCGGGTCGTTTCCGCCACGAGGACGCCGCCGAGGCGGATCGTGATGCGTTGCGGCGCGGGCTCCAGCGCCGGCGGGCGCGGGTAGGACTGAACGTTCTCTCGGGCCATGTCGGTCATGCCGCGAGCCCTCCGGCAAAGCGCGCCAGCACATAGCCGGCGAGGGCGATGTGGACCAGCGTCATGACCACCGACAGCCCGTGCAGCCGCCTGAACCGCGCCCTCGCGCCGGCCTCGGTGGCGCGGTTGATGGCGGGCATCAGGATCTGGCGGGTGGGCAGCGTCGTCGCCGCGATCAGCGCCAGAAGGCCAGCCGCCAGCGGATCGAAGGGCCACAGCAGCGTGGCCGCGACCGAGGAGACGCCCAGCACGAAGAGGTAGAACAGGGGAAAGGCCCGCCGGATCGTCGGCCCCGCCACATCGGGCGGCAACGCGGTGAACAGGAAGGCGGCGAACCCGAAGGAATAGAGCACCATCCCGCCGAACAGCAGCGCCGTGGCGAGAAGCGCGAGGATCAGCATGGGGCGTCTCCGCTTGGGTGGGCCGGCTTGCGGGCCAGCCCCATGTAGAGGATCGCGGTCAGCGGCAGGGGCCCGAACGTCAGGTCGAACCGCCGGTCGACGCCGCGCGGGCCAAGCCCGGTGATCGGGCCCGGCTCGAGGCCTGCGCCCTCCATCGCGCGATGCAACTCGCGCGGCCTGATGAACAAGGCGGGATCGTGCGTGCCGCGCGGTAGGAGGCGCAGCATGTCCTCGGCCAGGGTGATCGTGGCGAGGCGCGCGAACGGGTTGCGATTGATCGTGTCGAACAGGAACACCCCGCCCGGGCGCAGGACGCGGGCGACCTCGGCCAGCACCTTGGGCAGGTCGGCGACGTGCTCCAGCACGTCGACGCAGACCACGGCGTCGAACGCGGCGGCGCCATAGGGCAGCGCCTCGCCCACGCCCACGTCATAGGCGATGCGAAGGCCCCCGCTCCGGGCGTGACGGCGCGCGGCCTCGACCGCGTCGGCGGCGGGGTCGATCCCGGTGACGGTCGCGCCCCGCGCCGCCATCGCCTCGGCCATGAATCCGCCGGCGCAGCCCAGATCGAGCACGTCCTTGCCGCGCCAGTCGATGTGCCGGTCGAACCACC
>JANOEW010000308.1:0-2712 GCA_031413475.1 Amaricoccus sp. | reverse complement strand
ACCACGTGTTCTACCGCCAGCCCACCCGGGTCGCGGCGAACTGAGGCGGGCCTATCCGCCGAACACCTGCGCCACGTAGATCTGGCCGCAGCCCGGTTCGGCGACCACCACCGCGAAGCCGGCGCCGGCGCGCTTGAAGCGCTGGTTCATGATGTTGTCGAAGTGCTTCGGCGACCCGATCCATCGCGGCACCGACACCTCGGCGACCTGGCCGCTCAAGCGCTGCGCCAGATCGGCGGAGACCGATCCGCAGCCGAGCCCGTAGCGGCTCAGGTTGTCGCGCAGGATGTTCTCGCCGCCGGTGCGGACCCGCGCCCGCGCCTTTCGCAGCCGCGCCGGAAAGTTGGGCGTGCCGGGGATCTCGTGCTCCATCACGCGCTTTTCCGCCATGATCGTCGCCGCGTGCCGCGCCGCAATCGCCAACCGCGGGTCGGCTCCGAACGGCCGCAGCCCGCGCGCCGTGCGCTCGGCGTTGATCCCGGCCAGCAGCGCCGCGTCGAAGGCGTCCCCCGACAGCAGCGCGCCGCCAGTCGCGGCCTGCGCCCCGCTCCGCGCCAGCCCGACCGTCGCGCCGAACGCGACCATGCCGATCAGAACCTGTCGCCGTGTCTGCATGCTGTTCACCCTGCAAAGGTCTGTGCGAGGTAGACGTCGCCGCAGGCCGCCCCCCGCGGATCGATCGCGGCCCCGGCCCCCATCCGGCGGAACCGCGCCTCGAGGATGTTCCGGCGATGCCCGCTCGACGCCATCCAGCGCGCCACCGCCGAGTCGGCCAGGCTCGCATGGCTGTGCGCCGGTACCCGCGCGCCGGTGTCGGCGTAGGTGAAGGCGCAACCCGAAGCCCGGGTCGAGATCGGCCGGCCGAGCAGCCGATACGTCTTTTCCATGCCGATGTTCTCGCCGGCCCGGCGAAACGTGACGCCGTTGGTTGCGAGACGCTGCGACAGCTTGCCGACCTTGGGATCGGCCAGCTTGTGGGTCATCGCCCGATGCCGCGCCATGTTGGCCGCATGGTCCGCCGCGGCGCGCGCCAGCCGCGGGTCGCCCTCCAGCGGCGACCGGCCGTTGCGCCGCCGCTCCGCGTTCACGAAATACAGCACCGCCTCCTGAAACAGCGCGGCGTCCGGCCCGCCCGGCGTGATCGGAGCGTCGAACCGGGCCGGCAACCGCCGATCTTCCGCGATGGCCGCAACCGAAAGCGAAAAAGAAAACCCAGCAATCAACCAAATGATGACAAGGCGCATTCTGCTCCCCGCAACGTCTTTAGATGACGACCCCTCGTCGGCGATCAATTACGACCACTACGACGCAATGTGGGAAATCAGTCAACGATCTTTCTGCGATCGGGTGGCCGGCGGTCAGTCCGCGAAGTTCTGCACCAGATAGACGTCGCCGCAGGCCGGGCCTGCCGGGTCGATCGCCACGCCGCTGCCCATGCGCCGGAACGCCTTCGACAACAGCGAGGCGCGGTGCTTGGGCGAGGCCATCCAGCGCGCCACCGCCGATTCCGCGAGGCTCGCATACGTGTGCACCGGCACCGGCGCGCCGGTGTCGGCATAGGTGAAGGCGCAGCCCCGCGCCTTTCCCGCGATCGGCCGCCCCAGCAGGCGCAGCACCTTCTCCATCCCGATGTTCTCCGCCGCCGTGCGATATCGCACCCCGTTGCGGTCCATGCGCTGCGCCAGCCGCCCGGCCCCCGCCACCGGCAGCCGGTGGCTGTGGGTGCGCAGCTCCGCCATGTTCTGCGCGTGTCCCGCCGCCGCGCGCAGCAGCCCGTCGTCGCGCGCCAGCGCCGGCCGGCCGTGCGCCCGCCGCGCCGCGTTGGCGTAGTGGGTCACCGCCGCGTCGAACAGCGCCGCGTCGAGCGCCCCGCCGGTGATCGGCCGCGCGAACCGCGCGCCGGGTTCGCCACCGTCCGAGGCCGCCGCCGCGCCCGCCAGAAGCGCCGCCGCCAGCGCCAGCAGAACCCTTCGCCCCATCGCCCCCTCCGCATCCCGTCGCCCCGCTCCACCCTCGCGCGCCCGGCCTTGCCCCGGCGTTAACGCGCCGCGCCCGACCGGCCGCCG
Source organism: Amaricoccus sp. (assembly GCA_031413475.1). Taxonomy (GTDB): domain Bacteria; phylum Pseudomonadota; class Alphaproteobacteria; order Rhodobacterales; family Rhodobacteraceae; genus Amaricoccus. The sequence goes on along the minus strand of JANOEW010000308.1, from coordinate 646 downwards.
CGAACGGGCTCGGTTAACGCCGCCCCCCACGCTTGCGGCGCGCGGACGGCGGCGGTATCGAGGTCGCACAGGGGGGGCCGCCATGGACGACACCGCGACCGCATTCGAACTGCCCCACGTCCGGGCCGCCGCGACCCAGGCGCCCGGGCCGCTCGACCGCATCTCGGTGCGTGACTATACCCGCGACGTCGAGATCGGCGCCTTCCGGGCCGAGCGCGGGATCACCCAGCGCGTGCGGTTCAAGGTCGCCCTCGAAGTGGCGCACGGCCTCGCCGGCCAGCACGACGACGTGGACCGGGTGCTGTCCTACGAGATGATCGTCACCGCGATCGAGGCGGCGCTCGCCGCCGAACGGCTCAACCTGCTCGAGACGCTGGCCGAGCGCGTCGCCGCCGGATGCCTCGCCGATCCCCGCGCCGTGCGTGTGTTCGTGCGCGTGGAAAAGCTCGACCGCATCCCCGGCGCGCTCGGGGTCGAGATCGTGCGCAGCCGCCTGACCGGCGACGCCGCCCGGCTCCACGCCGTCGCCCCGGCCCGGCCCGAGGCGTCGCCCCGACCACGGGTGGTGCACCTAGCACCCGGCCTGCTCGCCGGACCGGACGCCGCGGCATGGCTCGACGCCTGCGCCGCCCTGGCCGGCCCCGTC
>JANOEW010000307.1:0-5779 GCA_031413475.1 Amaricoccus sp. | reverse complement strand
CGCGCGGGTTCGACGACCGGCTCCGACCCCTCGATCCGCTCGGCCGCGCCCCCGACGCGCTCGCACGCGGCTCGGCGGTGCACGCCGCGCTGGAGGACTTCCTCGCGCGCACCGAAGCCGCGCTGCCCGCCGACGCGCGCGCGGTCTTCGACGCCGCGACGGAGGCGGCGCTCGCCGGCGCAGCACCCTGGCCCGCGGTCCGCGCGCTGTGGGCGGCCCGCATCGCGCGCAGCGCCGACTGGTTCCTCGCCGGCGAGCGCGAGCGCCGCACCCGCGCCGCGCCCTGCGCCCGCGAGGTCCGCGGCGCCCGATCGCTCGACGGCGCGCCGCGCCCGTTCGTGGTCACCGCCAGGGCCGACCGCATCGACCGGGACGCCGCGGGCGGCTACGCGATCTACGACTACAAGTCCGGCGCCCCGCCCACGGCGCCCGAGGCCGCGCTGTTCCACCTCCAGCTGCCGCTCGAAGCCGCCATCGCCGCGGCCGGCGGTTTCGAAGGGATGCCGCCCGCGCCCGCGATCCACCTCGAACTGATCGGGATCGGCGCGCGCAAATCCCTCGCGCTCGACATCGACCCGACGGCGATATGGACCCGGCTCGCGGGCCTGATCGCCGCCTATCAGGACCCCGCCGCCGGTTTCGTCGCCCGCCTCCGCCCGCAACGGCTGACCTACGCGAGCGACTACGACCACCTGTCGCGCCACGGCGAATGGGCCGACGGCGACCCGGCGGTCACCGAGGACCTCGAATGATCAGCGCCGCCGCGGCCCAGATCGAAGCCGCCCGCCCCACCGCCTCGAGCTGGGTCTCGGCGAACGCGGGCTCGGGCAAGACCCGGGTGCTGACCGACCGCGTCGCCCGCCTGCTGCTTCGCGGCACCGAGCCCGGGCGCATCCTCTGCCTCACCTACACCAAGGCTGCGGCGGCGGAGATGCAGACCCGGCTGTTCCGGACGCTGGGGTCCTGGGCCATGCTGCCCGAACCCGAGCTGCGCGCGGCCCTGACCGAGCTCGGCGAGCCCGGAGCGGCGATTCCGCCGGACCAGCTCGAGCGCGCCCGCACCCTGTTCGCCCGCGCGCTCGAAACCCCGGGCGGGCTGAAGATCCAGACCATCCACGCCTTCTGCGACGCGCTGCTGCGCCGGTTCCCGCTCGAGGCCGGCGTCGCGCCGCGCTTCGCCATGCTCGAGGATCGCCAGGCCCGCACGCTTCGCGCCGAGACGCTCGACGCGCTGGCCACCAATGCTGTGCCCGAATTCGCGGCGGTGGCGGCCCATCTCGCCGGCGACGACATCGACCCGTTGCTCCAGGAAATCGGCCGCCGCCGCGACACCTTCGCCGCGCCGTTCGACCGCGCCGGCCTTGCGGCTACCCTCGGCTTCGATCCCGACGCGCCCGCGCCGGCCCCGCCGCCGGGGACGCGCGCGCTCCTCACCGCGCTCGTGCCCGCGCTCGCGGCGGGCAAGATCACCGATCGGCGCGCGGCCGCGGTCCTCGCTGCCGCGCTGCGCGGTCCCGACGACACCCTCGCCGAGACCTGCGAGCCGGTGCTGCTGTTCGGTGCGGCCGCCGCCACGCCGTTCGGCGCGAAGCTCGGCCGGATCCCCACCCGCCAGCTGCGCGACGCCCACGCCGCGCTGATGCCGGCGCTCGACGCCCTGGTGGTCCATGTCGAGGCCGCCCGCGCCGTGCGGATCGCCACGGCCGCCTTCGACCGGGCCTGCGCGCTCAACGCCTTCGCGCGGGTCTGGCTGGCTGCCTTCGCGGCGCGCAAGGCGGCGGGCGGATGGCTCGACTTCGACGACCTCGTCGACCGCGCCCGGGATCTGCTGGCGCGCCACGAGACCGCCGCCTGGGTGCTCTGGCGGCTCGACGGCGGCCTCGACCATATCCTCGTCGACGAGGCCCAGGACACCAGCCCGACGCAGTGGAGCGTGATCGAGGCGATCTCGGCCGAGTTCTTCGCCGGCCACGGGGCCCGTGACAGCCTGCGCACCGTCTTCGCCGTCGGCGACGAAAAGCAGTCGATCTACAGCTTCCAGGGCGCCGACCCCGCCGCCTTCGGCGCGATGCGCGCGCATTTCGAGCGCATGCTGTCGGACATCGACACGACGCTCGCCCGCTGCGACCTGCTCTATTCGTTCCGTTCGGCGCCGCCGATCCTCGATCTCGTCGACGCGGTCTTCGCCGGCCCGGCCGGGGCGGGGCTGGCCGGCGCCACCACCCACCTGCCGAACCGCCCGGACGCGCCCGGCCGGGTCGAGCTCTGGCCGTTCCTGGAAAAACCCGAGCGGACCGAAGAGAGCCCTTGGGATCGCCCCCTCGACATGCCCGCCCCGGACGACCCGGTGCAGGCGCTCGCCGCGCGGGTCGCCGCCGAGATCGGCGACTGGCTCGCCGCGGGCCGGGCGCTGCCCGGCCACGCGGACGGCCGCGCCATCCGCGCCGGCGACATCCTGATCCTCGTGCAGCGCCGCGGCGGCGTCTTCGACGCGGTGATCCGGGCGCTGAAGCGCGCCGGCGTGCCGGTCGCCGGCGCGGACGTGCTGCGCATCGGCGGCGAGCTTGCGGTGCGCGACCTGCTCGCCGCGCTGCGCGTGACCGCCACGTCGGCCGACGACCTATCGCTCGCGGCGCTGCTGCGCAGCCCGCTCGGCGGCTTCGCCGAGCGCGACCTCTTTCGCCTCGCCCACCCGCGGCGCGGCACGCTCTGGAGCGCGCTGAACGCCGCAGACCCCGCGCCGGCGCCGCGCGACATGCTGCGCGATCTGCGCGCCCAGGCCGACTTCCTGCGGCCGTTCGAGCTGCTGCAGCGCCTGCTGATCCGCCACGACGGCCGCTGCGCGCTCATCGCCCGTCTCGGCCCCGAGGCCGAGGACGGGATCGACGCCCTGCTCGATCAGGCGCTCGCTTACGAGCGCGTCGAGCCGCCGAGCCTGACCGGCTTTCTTGCCTGGATCGACCGCGACGAGGTGGCGGTGAAGCGCCGCCCCGAACCGGCCGCCGACCAGGTGCGGGTGATGACCGTGCACGGCGCCAAGGGTCTGGAATCCCCGATCGTGATCCTACCCGACCCCGCGGCGCGCCGCGAGGGCCGCAACCAGCCGCAGATCCTCGACCTGGGTCCGGACGGCCGCCACGCCGCCTGGCGCACCGGGGCCGAGCAGAGCCCGCCGCCGCTCGCCGCCGCCGAGGCCGCGCGCCGCGCCGCGGTCGCCGCCGAGAACCGCCGGCTGCTCTACGTCGCGCTGACCCGCGCCGAAACCTGGCTGATCGTCGCCGGCGCCGGCCTGCCTGGCGACGAGAGCTGGCATGCCCTGACCGCCGCCGCGCTCGAGACGCTGAACCCGATCGCCGAAGCGGGGCCCCATGGTCCGCGCCTGGTGCGCGCACACAACTGGAGCGAGGAGCCGGGCCGGACCACTCCGCCCAAGCCCACGCCGGCGCTGCCCGACTGGACCCGGCGCACTCCGCCGCAGCCGCCGCCTGACGACCCGCCGCGCGCGCCCTCGGCCCTCGGCGGCGCCCACGCCCTGCCCGGCGAAGGTCAGGGCGAAGCCGAGGCGCGCGCCTGGGGCGCGGCGCTGCATCTCCTGCTCGAGACGCTGCCGGCGCACCCGCGCGCCGCCTGGTCGGCGCTCGCCGCCCACCTGCTGCCGGACGCCCCGCCCGGCCTCGTCGCCGAGGCGACCGCCGTGCTCGACGACCCCGCATTGGCCGCGCTGTTCGGCCCGGAGGCGCTCGCCGAGGTCGACGTCACGGCGCCGCTCGACGCGCTCGGCGGCCAGCGCATCCTCGGCCGGATCGACCGGCTGGTGGTCGCGCTCGACCGTGTCCTGGCGGTGGACTTCAAAAGCAACCGCGTCGTCCCCGCCGGCCCCGAGGCCGCGCCCGAGGCGATCCTGCGGCAGATGGGCGCCTACGCCGCAGCGCTCGCGGCGATCTACCCGGGGCGCGCCGTCGAGACGGCGATCCTCTGGACCCGCACGCGGCGCCTGATGATCCTGCCTCCGCCGCTGACCGCGGCGGCGCTCGCCCGCGCCGGCCGCCTTGACCCGGCGGGGGGCGCTCCATAGGTTGAGGTCAACTTGACATGAGGAGGCCATTCGATGGCGACGGTTAAAGTGACCGACAAGACCTTCCAGGACGAAGTCCTGGGTGCGGACTTGCCGGTCCTGGTGGACTTCTGGGCCGAATGGTGCGGTCCGTGCAAAATGATCGGCCCCGCGCTCGAGGAACTCGCTACGGAATACGAGGGCCGGATCAAGATCGCCAAGGTGAACGTGGACGAGAACCCCAACCTGCCCGCGCAGTTCGGCGTGCGCGGCATCCCGGCGCTGTTCATGTTCAAGGGCGGCGAGGTGATCTCCAACCGCACCGGCGCCGCCCCCAAGGCGAGCCTCAAGGGCTGGATCGACGACAGCGTCTGAACGCCGCTGCATTCCTCAACGGGCCGCGCGCCGGGAGACCGGGACGCGGTCCGCGCCGTTCCGGGAGAGACCAAGTGAACAAACCCAAGCGCATCCTGTTCACCGGCGGCTCGGGCAAGGCGGGCCGTCACGTCGTGCCCTACCTGCTCGACCGCGGCCACCGGGTGCTCAACGTCGACCTCACGCCGCTCGACCACCCGGGCGTGGACAACCTCACCGCCGACGTCACCGACAGCGGTCAGATGTTCAACGCCATGTCCGCCTACGCCGGCTTCGACGAGCTCGAGCCCGGGACCGGCGTCCCCCGCTTCGACGCGGTCGTGCATTTCGCCGCAGTGCCGCGCATCCTGATCCGGCCCGACAACGAGACCTACCGGATCAACGTGATGGGAACCTACAACGTGATCGAGGCGGCGACGAAACTCGGCATCGCCAAGATCGTCGTCGCCTCGTCCGAGACCACCTACGGCCTCTGCTTCGCCGACGGCCGCGCCGATCCGGCGTCGCTGCCGCTAGAGGAGGACATGGATGTCAACCCGCCCGACAGCTATGCGCTGTCCAAAGTGGTGAACGAGGTGACCGCCCGCAGTTTCCAGCGCCGCTCCGGGGCCGACATCTATGCGCTGCGGATCGGCAACGTGATGGAGCCGCAGGACTACGACCGCTTCCCGGCCTTCCTGGCCGATCCCGGCCTGCGTCGGCGCAACGTCTTCAACTACGTCGATGCCCGCGACCTTGGCCAGATCGTCGACCTCTGCCTCGCCGCCGACGGCCTCGGCTTCCAGATCTTCAACGCGGCGAACGACACCAACGTGGCGACGCTGTCGGCCGCCGAGCTCGCCGCAAGCGAGTTCCCCGGCGTGCCGATCACGCGCACGATGGGCGAAACCGAGGCGCTCTATTCGAACCGCAAGATCCGTGAGGTGCTCGGCTTTCGCGACGCGCACGACTGGCGCAAATACGTGAAGGCGTGAACGCGCCGAGGCCGCCTCGACGTCATCGTCGGATTGCTGGATCAATCGTTCTGGCGCGGAGGACAACATACGCACCCGAACGCAGCGCGCGCATGCCCGTCAAGGACGTTAACACTTTTTCTGATTAGAGTCTGATGACTTTAGCTTGAAGCATACCCGGAGTTGACGAGGTAGCGGCCGCACTCTTGGGGAGGGAAGCGACCGAGCAAGTCGCCGATCCTACGCCGGAGGGTCTTCTTGCTGCGTTCCGCGGCGTTGCGGAGCAGATGCTTGAGCTTGGCGAAGACCTGCTCGATCGGGTTGAGATCGGGGCTGTAGCAACTGTCTTTCAAGCGGCGGTGGTTTGGTGGTCCTTGGTGTCTCGGAACATCGCATT
>JANOEW010000306.1:0-2934 GCA_031413475.1 Amaricoccus sp. | reverse complement strand
CAGGCGCTGGGTGCGGAAGATGTCGTGGGCGCGGCAGCTGACGCTGTAGGGCAGCCCGGTTGCCGCGTTGACGATCCAGGCGGCGGTCGCGGGATGCCCGGCGAACTCGGCGTGCACGTGGTCGGCGCCCCAGGCCGCCAGCTCCCCGGCCAGCTCCCCGGCCAGCGCCAGCGACACCGGGATCAGTCCAAGCGACTTCGCCGCCAGCACGACCTCGGGCCCTTGGGCAGCGACGACCGCGCCGGCGAGCCGCGCCGCGACCGCGGACCGCGCGAAGGGCGCGGCGGGCGATCGGCGCAGCGCCCCGGTCGCCGGACGCGCCAGCGCCCGCGTCGGCCGCGCGAAGTCGTGCAGGATCTCGCGGTGGCGGAACGGGGCGAGATGGTAGAGCCGCAGGTCGACCCCCGCCGCGAGGAACGCCATGAGGTCGCGCAGGATGAAGGTCTCGGTGGTCTTGGGATACTCGGTAACGATCACCGCGAGCCGCATTGCGTCACCCCTCTCCCCCCGGCCCGGGCGCCCTGGCCCGCGCGACCTCGCGCGCGGCCACGCAGAGCCCCGGCAGGATCCACATGAACTTGGTGTCCTCGTTCGGCATGAACGCTGACGCGATCAGGAAGGCGCCGAAGCCGTAGGCGAAGGCGTTCGCGACCACGGCGACCCGGCGGTCCGCTGCCCCGGCCGCGACCGCACCGGCGCGTAGCGACGACAGCATCACCGCGAGGAAGGCGGCGAGACCGATCAGCCCGAACTCGACCGCGGTCTCGAGATAGCTGTTGTGAAGCTGGCGCGGAGCCGGCTCGCGCCCCGGATACCAGCGGAACTCGACGTCGTCGTAGTAGTGGGGGAAGTTCCCCGGACCGACGCCGAGCGCCGGGTGGTGCGCCAGGAGGTCGAGGCCGATCAGATTGTAGGACACCCGCCGCAGCAGGGTCCGGTCGAGCGACAGGTCGAAAAGCGTCGCCATGCGCTCCCAGAAAAGTTCGGGCACGAACGGGAGCGCCGCCCCGACCAGCAGGAGGCCCGACATCAGCGCGAAGGGGAAGAACCGGTCGCGCCGGCGCCGCCAGACGAAGAGCGCGGCGATCGCCGCGAAGGCGATCGCCGCGCTCCGCGCGAAGGTCAGCACCAGCGCGACCGCCCCGATCGCCGCGACGACGCCGCCGGCGATCCGGAAGCGCCGGCCGCCAAAGGCGAGCACCAGCGCGACCGTCGTCGTCGCGAGCAGCATGTGCGCTGCCGTCGTCGGATTGTAGTCCGACGCGCCCGCCGAACGCATGTAGCCGTCCCAGGCCGCGGTAGTCGCCGCCTCGGCGGTCGAGAGCAGCCGTACCCCGAGCAGCGTCTCGACCACGGTGACGACGGCGGCGACGAGCCCCGAGGCCATCAGCGCCCAGGCGATCGCCTCGAGCTTGCGTGGCGTGTCGGCGAGGAGGATCACCAAGTAGAACAGCAGCATCGTGGTCAGGAAGCCGGTCAGGTGCTCGAGCCCCGGCCCCTTGTGCGTGCTGGCGAGGAACGACAGGCCCATCCACAACGCGAACAACGCCGCATAGCGCAGCTCAGGCAGCCGCGGGCCGAGCCGCTCGGGGCGCGGGATGCGGAAGGTCGAGAGCGCGTAGCCGCCGACCGTCGCCGCGGTCAGGAGCTTGTAGGCCGAGATCGGAAGGTGCTGGGAGACGAGGTTCGAGACGGCGTCGAGCTGCGCGAGCAGGACCAGCGCCACGAGCCCGACGAACGGCGCGAACGCGATCGCCGCCCCGATCGCTGCCGCCGGCGCCAGCGCCAGCGCCAGCGTCGGCGACATCGCGGCGGCGACGACGAGGATGAGCGCGAGCAGCCCCGACCCGCCGACGAGCCCGATCCCGAGGCTCCAACCGATCGTCATGGCGTCGCCTCCCCGGCCCAGGGACGCCGCGCCGCCGTCACCGCCCGGCGCACCGCCGCCATGCTGGCGAGCACGAAGCCCCAGGCGAGCTCGCCCTGGAAGCAGCGCACCGCGGCGCGCAGCGCCACGCCCTCGGCCCAGGGCCACCGGAAGCCGAGCGCGCGGTCGCCGACGTGCAGGCGGCTGATCACCGCGGGGTCCTCCTCGGGCCGGTTCTCGCCGCCGCCGCCGGTGGTCGCGAGGAAGCCCTCCTCGGCGGCGATCGCGCGCGCTGCGGCGCTGGTCAGGTTCTGCGGCCAGCAGAAGATCGCGGGGCGGGTAACGAGCTCGCGCTCGAAGGCGGCGACGCAGGCCCCCAGGTCGCGCCGAACGCGGGCGAGATAGGCGTCCGCCGGCTCGAGGCCGGTCCCGGTCCACGCGCGGGCGGCGAGGGCGCCGCCGCTCTCGGGGACCGGCGCGCCGATCGGCACCGCCCAGGCCTCCGGCCGCAGGTGCCAGTCGTGCTTCGGTCCGGGCGATGCCGCCCACTGCACCCAGGCGAGCCGCCGCCAGTTCCGCCGCGTCAGCCGGGTCTCGATCCGGGGCCCAGTCGGCACCCGGGCGTGATCTACCCCGTGCGGCTGTACGTCGATCGCGCCCCGCGCCTGCATGGCCCGGAGTTCGCGCCAGCTCGCGTAGCCGTCCCAGCGATGCGGGCCCGCCGGGTCGGACTCGATCGTAGTGCGCGGCGGGCAGTCGGGTTCGACGAAGTCGAGTGAGACGAACAGGGTCGCCCGGACGCGGTGCCGGCGCAGGATCGGCTCGGCCGCGACCCAGGCGTCGAGATAGCCGTCGTCGAGATGGAGGATCACCGCGTTCGGCGGGACCGGCGCGCCCGCGCGCCGCAGCCGGCAGAACTCCACGGTGTCGAGCACGACACAACCCATCCGGCGCAGCGTGACGAGGTGGCGCTCGAAGGTCTCCGGGCTCACCGCGGTCTCGCCGGCCCAGGGCAGCCACGCCGGGTCGGCGCTCACGCTGTGATAGGTCAGCACCGGCGTCGCGCC
>JANOEW010000305.1:0-1718 GCA_031413475.1 Amaricoccus sp. | reverse complement strand
GCCCGGCCGGGCTCACCGCGGGCATCTACGCGTCGCGGGCGCGCCGCAAAACCATCCTGCTCGAGAAGCACGGCACCGGCGGGCAGATGGCGCTGACCTGGGAGGTGGAGAATTACCCCGGCGTCGAGAAGATCGGCGGCTACGACCTCGGCCAGATCATGGAGCGGCAGGCGCGCAGCTTCGGCCTCGAGATCCGTTCCGTGGAGGTGACCGGGGTTGCGACCGATGGGCCGCTCCAGCGCGTGAGCACGACGGAGGGTGAACTCACGTGTCGCTCCCTCGTGATCACCTCGGGCGCGCGGAGCAATCGCCTCGGTGTTCCCGGCGAGGCCGAGCTCACCGGCCGCGGCGTGTCGTACTGCGCGACCTGCGACGGCGCCTTCTATCAGAACGTGCCGGTGGCCGTCGTCGGCGGGGGCGACACGGCGCTCGAAGAGGCGCTCTTTCTCACGCGCTATGCCAGCCGGGTCTATCTTGTCCACCGCAGAGGCGAGTTTCGGGGCACGAAACTGCTCCAGGAGCGGATCGCGGCGAACCCGAAGATCGAGCCGGTGCTCGAAGCGATCGTCGAGCGCATCGAGGGCGCCGACGGCGTGACCGGCCTGGCGCTGAAAAACGTCAAGAGCGGCGCCGCGAGCCGGATCGGCGTCGAAGGCGCCTTCATCTTTGTCGGGACATCGCCGAACACGGAGTTCCTGCGCGGTTTTCTGCCGCTGGATGCCAAGGGGTTCATCGAGACGAACCCGAACCTCGAGACGACGATTCCCGGGGTCTTCGCCGCCGGCGACGTGCGGGCCAAGGTGCTGCGCCAGATTTCGACGGCCGTCGGCGAGGGCGCGCTGGCCGCCACCATGGCCGACCACCACCTCTCGCACTAGCAGGCCGCTGAAAATGGCCCATCTGCTGCGTTCGCCTTGCACCTGGGCCATTTTGAGCAGCCTGCCTGTTCAACGGGCTTGTCGGTAACCCGTCAGGATGCCTGTACACTATGCGTGGGTGATCGTCGCCGGCGGTTTGCTGACGACGTTTGCCGCGCTCGGCCTGGGCCGGTTCGCGCTCGGGATGCTCCTGCCGTCGATGGCCGCCGACCTCGGCCTCGGCTATGCCCGCATGGGGCTGATCGGCACCGCGAATTTCGTGGGCCATCTCATCGCGGTCCTCGCCAGCGGGATCGTCGCCGCGCGGATCGGCCCGCGCCGGATGGTCGCCGGGGCGCTGCTGCTCGCCGGCGTCTCGCTGGTCGGGGTCAGCCGGGCCGGCTCCCTCGGCGCGCTGCTGGTTCTGTACTTTCTCACCGGTCTGGGCAGCGGCGCGGCCAACGTGCCGATGATGTCGCTGGTCGCCGCGTGGTTCGGCAGTCGGTCGCGGGGACGGGCGGCCGGCTTCATCGTCAGCGGCAGCGGTTTCGCGATTCTGCTCACCGGCTGGCTGGTCCCGCTGCTCAATCAGCGGCAGGGCGCCGCGGGGTGGCGGGCCAGCTGGCTGGTCATCGCCGCGGTCATCCTCTGCGTGGCGGCGATCAACGCCGTGCTCCTGCGCGATAGACCGGCCGACCTCGGCCTGACGCCCCACGGCGGCGAGGCCGCGACCTACTCGCCGCCGGCGCACCACCCGCGCGGCATCGGCGCCGTGCTGCGCCGCGGGGTGCTCTGGTATCTCGGACTCCTCTACTTCCTCTTCGGGTTCACCTACGTCATCGCGGCGACCTTCATGGTCAC
>JANOEW010000304.1:0-8085 GCA_031413475.1 Amaricoccus sp. | reverse complement strand
CCGCGGTGATCGGATGCCCCGGAATCGGTGATCGGATCAGATTGGAATGGCTGATCGGGTCAGATCGGAATCAGCGATCGGATGGGCCCGGAATGCGCACCTTGCCGAGCGCCACCATGTCGGGAACGCAGCCCATCTGTTCATGGACGAAAAAGCTGCCGCAGCGGCCGAGCGCCGAGGGGATTTCGTCGAAAATCAGCAGCGCGCCGTGCCGGTCGCAGCTGGCGCGGACGCGTGCCCAGAAACCGGGCGGCGGTGGTTCGACGGTGGTCCAGCGCACAGGTTCGGCGATCACCGCAGCCACGTCACCCTGAACCTCCAAGACATAGTCGAGATAATCCGCTAGCCGATCGACCGCGCCGTCGTCGTCGCCGAAGAACCGCCGCGCCATCGCTGGCGGCGGCACGTGCTCCGTCCCGGGCAGCAGCGGGCCTACGTCCTTGCGAAACATCGCCTCGCCGCCCACGGAGATCGCATCGAGATTGGCGCCGTGGAACGCGTCCCACATCGACACGGTCTTGTGCCGGCCGGTCGCATAGCGCGCGATCTTCAGCGCAACGCCGATCGCCGCAGAGCCGCTTGGAACCAGCAGCACCTTTCCCAGCGGATCGGGCGCCAGCTCGGCCAGCTTTCGCGCCAGATCCACCGCGACCCCGCAGGTGTAGCGGCGCGGGCAGAAGGGCAGCGCGTCGAGTTGCGACTTGATCGCGGCGACGACATCCGGGTGGCCGTGGCCGAGCAGATGCACACTGTTGCCGTGGAAGTCGAGCACACGGCGACCGCCGGTGGTAGTCAGCCAAGGCCCCTCGGCGCGCTCGACGACGTCGAGGCAAGGCGTGGACAGCGCCTGATGCACGAACACTTCGGCGTCGGCGGCGAGCAGCGCGCGGGTTCGCGGATCGAGGCATTCGGTCCAGGCGGCCCGGAGCGGCGAGGTGTTAAGGTCGCCCTCGCTCGTATCCGGGCCACCATTCATGGAAGCTCGCCGCGCGCCAGGGCGCCCTCGATTTCGGCAAGAACCGGCTCAAGATCGGCGACGCTGTCGATCACGTAGTGCGCCCCCGCCGCTGACAGCTTGGCGTAGGCCCCGTCGCGCATCGTCTGGAAAGCGTCCTCCGCCATCGCCGCCGATTCCGCGACATTGGCGCCGAACACGTTGCCGGTTAGCGCGACGCCGACGGTCCAGCACCCAGCGTTCAGCCCCTCTTCGATGCCGACCTCGGTGTCGTCCACCTTGACGACGCGCCAGGCTGGCCAGACGCCGAGTTCGAGAAACGTGCGGTACATCATCATCGGCGTCGGCCGGCCCCAGGCGAGATCGCCGGCACAGACCAGATTGTCCGGCGCATAACCTTGCTCTTTGGCCAACGGCAGCAGCGGAGCCATGATCTCACGCGTATAGCCGGTGGTCGATCCGATTTTGAGCCTGCGCGCGCGCAAGCGGCCCGCGACCTCCGCGGCGCCCTCGATCAGCGTCGCGAAGTCGGTGACCACGGCGATGTTCATCGGCACGAAGACCTCATAGATCGCGTCAATATCGGCCTCGGTCGGCGCGCGCCCGTGTTTCGCCCGCCAGGCCGCCGCGACGCGGGGCAGCGCCAGGACGGCGGCGATATGGTCGCGCTTGGCCATGCCCATCGGACCGCGCGCCTCGGGCACGGTGATCTCGACGTCGAATTCGGCGAAGGCGCGCAGGAAGACGCCCATCGGCGCCTGGCTGCCATGATCGATCATCGTGCCGGCCCAGTCGAACACCACGGCTTGCAGTTGCATCTGAGGCATCAGGGATCTCCGAACAGTTCGGCCAGGGTTTCCTCGGCGATGGCGAAGGCGGTGCTTGCGCCGGTGCCGCTGGTCACGATGACCAGGCGGATGGCGGGGTCCGGCGCGTCGCGCACCATCAGCCGGTGGGGCAGCGAGGCGTAGGTGCCGGTCCAGTGCTCGGTCACCCGGGCTCCGGGAAGGTTCAGGATCGTGTGCATCTCTTCGAGGATCAGCGCGTCAACGGCGTCCCGCGCGAAGGGCGACGGGCTCCAGTCGGTGTGGTGGCTGTCGCCGATGATCAGCCCGCCATCGGACCCTTGCACCGCGATCAGATGCACTCCATGCCCAAGGTGCCCGCTCTGCTCCAAGCGCAGCCGCGCCACCAAGGTGGTCGCCTCTGGCAGTTCGGCGTAGCCGAGGTAGCGCACCAACGAAAGGTCCGACATCACCGATCCCGGAAGCCGGAACCCCGGGTCGGCGGGTTGCACCTTCAGCATATGCAGGCGGCACCGGGTGATGCCGATGGCGCGAATGCGCTCGGGGAACAGCGACAGGAGATCGTCGCCGGGACAGACCACGATACGCTCGGCCGCGACGATTCCGTCGCTGGTGACGACCTCGCCCGGCGTCACCTCCTTGACCAACGTGCGCCGGTGGATGACGACCCTGTGCACGGCTTCGAGCCAGGCGGCCAGCTTGCCTATGGCGCGCCGGCTCTCGACCCGCAGCTCATGTGGGCTCCAGAGCGCGCCCTCGATGGCGGTGTCGGCCAGCACGCCGCCGTGAAGCGCGCGAGCTTGCTCCGGGTCCAGCAGGTCGCAGTCCACGCCCATGTCGGTTGCGCTAAACGCTTCGAGCACGCGCATCGCCTCGGGACGCCGTGCGACGACCAAGAGGCCGCGATGCTCGATCGGAATGCCCGCGAGCGGCGCAATCTCGGCCCAGACATCGCGCGACCGCATCGCCCGGCGCCAGCACTCTCCCGCCTGCTGGCCTGTGACCGTGACAAAGCCGAAATTGCGGACCGAGGCGCCAATCGCCTCTGCCTCGCGGTCGAAGACCACCACCGACAGCCCTCGGCGCGCTGCGGCCAGCGCATGCGCGAGCCCGACGATTCCGGCGCCGACCACGGCGAGGTCGAACTTTTCGCTCAACGAGAGCGCCAGGCCTGCGTCCTGCCCAATGCCCGCGACAGCAGCGCATGAACCCCACGCGCCGCCAGATTCGTGTAGAGGATCAGCATACACATCGCCGCCGCCGCCTGGATCTGGCCCGCGTCGTCCATGTTCAACGCAGCGACGGCAGCCAGCGTCGTCTTGGGCGAATAGAGGAACACCACGGCGGACACCGTCGTCATCGCGTTCACGAAGTAATAGGCCGCGATGTCGAGCGCGGTCGGCAGGCAGATCGGCAGGGTAACGCAGGTGAACATCCGCGTCATCGGCTGCTTCAACGACGCCGAGACCGATTCGAATTCGCGGTCGATCGCCTTGAGCGCGGTCAGGGCGGTCAGATGCGAGACGGTGTAGAAATGTGTGATGGTGCAGATCACCAGGATCGCCATGGTCCAATATAGAAAGTTCAGCGGATTGCCCGGCGCGTTGAAGAAGAAGATATAGCTCAGGCCGAGAACCATGCCGGGGATCGCCATCGGCATCATGGCCAGAAAGTGCAGCGCCGTGCGGGCGGCCAGAAAGCCGCGCCCCTTTTCAACGAGATAGGCGCCGACAAACACCACCACCGTCCCGATCACCGCAACATAGAACGCAAGGCGCAGCGAGTTGAAATAGGACGGCCAGCCGCCGCCATCGACGCCTTCGAAACTGTAGTGGCGCAGCGACAGCGCGCGGTTATAGGGCCAGAACTGCACCAGCGCCGCGTATTGCGAGATCGCAAGGATCAACAGCAACAGCCCCGCAACCGCGCAGCAATAGATCAACGCGACACGGTCGATCCGCCGCGAGGGCTCGGGCCGGTAGGGCACCGCGCGCGCCGACAGCAGCGCCACCTGCCGCGCCGTGACCATTCGGTCGACCGCGAAGGCGAAAACGGCAGGGATCAGCAGGATCACCGAGACCACCGCGCCCATGGCGAAGTTCTGCTGGCCCACCACCTGCTTGTAGATATCGACAGCAAGCAGGTTGAAGTCGCCGCCCACCACCTTCGGGACGCCGAATTCGGTGATCGTCAGAGTAAACACTACGAACGCCGCCGAAATCAGGCCGTATCGCGCCCCGGGCAGCGTCACCTGCAGAAACGTCCGCATCGGTGAGGCGCGCAAAACCCGCGCGGCCTCAAACAGCCGTGCGTCCGAAATCGACAGCGCGGTCGAGATGATCAGGAGCGCATGGGGAAATGTAAAGAAGACGCAGCCCGCGATGATGCCGGCCGGCCCGTAGATCGTGCCGCCGAAGAGCAGGCCGCGCAGCAGCCCTTGGTTGCCGAATAGATAGACGAGCGAGATGCCCGCGAGGAGCGAGGGCACTAGGATCGGAACCATCGCTAAGGTGCGAAACACCCCCTTGAACGGCATGCAGGTCCGAAACAGCGCATAGGCGAAAGCGAAGGCCAGCGTAATTGTGATCGCGGTCGTCGCCAGCGCCACCGACAGGCTGTTGACGATCGAGCGCGACAGCGCCGGCGTCTGGAAATAGGTGACGTAGTTGGCGAAGGAGGTCACCGTGCCCGCACGCAGCACCAGCCGGCGCAGATCGGTCGCGCCGACCTCGGCCCATTCGCCCGCGGGGACGACCTCGCCCATACGTTCGAGCGCGCCCGCCCGACCGTCCCCGGTGAAGCGCACCCGGACGGCGGTCACTTCCTGCCCGTCAAACTCGCCGCCCTTGAACATCTGCGCGGCGGTCAACGACGGTGCGCGGCGGGCCTGGGCTGTCGGATCGAGCAGGCCCAGCGCGGGGGCGGCGTCGCCGAGCGTGCGGAGGGACTGAAACCCTGCGCCGACATCCACCTCCACTTCGAAACTTGCATAGCCGAAGGTGCGGACCTCGGTCGATTTCCAGAGCATGAAGATGATCGGCAGCGCGAGCGTGATGATCAGATAAAGACCTATCATCGCCACGAAGGCCAATGTCAGCTTGTCGTCGCGGCCGACCTTCGGCCTTATCGTCGGCGCGGCCGGCCCAGCCAGCGCCGCGTCAGTCATGACGTGGCGCTGCGTCGAAGACCCGCACGCGCTCCGGCGGCAACCACACCGACAGCTTCGAGCCGGGCGCAACGCCGCGCCGCCGCACGAGGTTCTGTGACAGCTCGGCGATCAGCGGCTCGTGGTCGAAGGCCGGGTGCATCAGCCGCGTGCGCACATGCGAGCCGAGAAACTCGAGCGTCCCCACGTCCGCGTCGACCATGTTCGGACGACTGGCGTCGGCGACATCCGGCAACTGGATATCCTCGGGACGGATCGCGACGGTAACAGCGCTTCCCTGGTCGTGGCCGTTGGGCCGGCACGACAGACGCAACGCGCCGACTCTGACTTCGCTCGGGCTGATCATGACGCCCTTGAAAAAGTTCATCGCCCCTATGAAATCGGCGACGAACCTTGTGGCGGGCTTGTCGTAGATGTCCTGTGGCGTTCCGACCTGCTCGACCACGCCGACGTTCATCACAACGATGCGGTCGGCGATCGACAGCGCCTCTTCCTGGTCGTGGGTCACCATGATCATCGTGACCCCGAGCTGTGCCTGCAACTGCTTCAACTCGTGACGCAGATGGATGCGGACCTTGGCGTCGAGCGCGCTCAGCGGCTCGTCGAGCAGGATCAAGCCGGGCTTCGGTGCCAGCGCCCGCGCGAGGGCGACGCGCTGCTGCTGGCCTCCCGAGATCTGGGCGGGGAACTTTTCCGCCTGCTCCGGCAGGCCGATCAGGGCCAGCAGCTCGTCGACGCGCACGTCGATCTCGCGCCGAGGCATCGCACGGTTCTCAAGGCCGAACGCGATGTTCCGGCGCACGGTTAGGTTCGGAAACAACGCATAGGACTGGAAGACTATACCGAAGTCGCGCTCTTCCGGCGGCAAGGCCGAGATGTCCTTACCGCCTTGAACGATCAGGCCCGAGCTTTGGATGTCGAGCCCGGCGATTGCGCGCAATAGTGTGGTCTTACCGCACCCCGACGGTCCAAGAAAACAAACGAATTCGCCCTCGGTCACCTCCAGGGATACCTTCCTAAGGGCTGCGAAATCGCCAAACCGCTTGCTGACGTCACGCACTTCCAGATAGCTCGTTCCGCGTCCCGGTTCCATGCCGCTCTCCCCACTGCGTCACGCGAGCGGGGCGTGCACGCCCCGCCGCCTTGTGCGTGCTCAGCCCTTGGGTTCGGACTTGGCGTCGTAACGAGTCTGCCATTCGTCGAGGATCTCGGCCCGATTGTTGGCCGCCCACTCGAAGTCGTTGTCGATCAGCTTCTCGCGGATGCCTTCGGGCAGATTGGCGATCGGTTGCTCCATCGCCGGCTTGGCGAGGATCGCATAGTTCTTGGCGTAGATCTCCATCGCCTCGTCCGAGACGACCCAGTCGATCAGGGCTCGCGCCGCCTCCGGCTCGTCGGTGCCCTTGACGATCGCCGACGCTTCCATGTCCCAGCCGATGCCCTCGGACGGGATGACGGCCGCGACCGGCGCGCCCTCGCTGGCCAGCCGCGCCGCGCGGAACTCGAACGACACGCCGATCGGGTACTCGCCCGCCGCGGCCATCGTGCACGGCTTGGAGCCGGAATGGGTATAGGTGGCGATATTCTCGTTCAGGGCGTCCATGAACGCCCAGCCCTTTTCCTCACCCATCATTTGGAGCCAGCTCGACACATCGAGAAAACCGGTTCCCGACGAGGCCGGGTTGGGCATCACGATCATGCCTTTGTATTCCGGCTTGGTGAGATCCGCCCAAGACGCCGGGATCGGCAGACCTTTCTTTTCCATTTCGACGGTATTGACGCAGAGCGCCGCCGCCCAGGCATTGGTGCCGACCCAGTCGGGCGGCGAGTCCTTGTCCACGAACCGTGGGTCGAGGCCATCCATGCCGACGGGAGCGTATGGCTCGAGCATACCTTCGGACTTGAGCATCAAAAGCGAGGTCGCCGCTGTGCCGAGCACGACGTCCGCCTGCGGGTTGTCCTTCTCGGCGAGCAACTTCGCGGTGATGACCCCGGTCGAGTCGCGCACCCACTGGATGGTGATCCCGGGGTTCGCCGCCTCGAACCCCTTCTTGTAGACCGGCAGCAGATCGGCCTCGAGCGCCGTGTACACGGTAAGCTCTTGGGCCATGGCGGCCGGAACGGCTAATACGATCATTGAAGCAAGCCAAATGGTTAGCTTCATGGCGAACCCCCCTTGTTCCCAAATCCCGCGTTTCTTGAGATTCGTTAATACTACATGCACGTGACGTAACGGTGACGGATGCTCGTGAAGTCGGGGGCCCGCGGAAGGCGCACGCGAGCTCCCGCCAGTGGATCCCGACCTCGGCTGCAAGCGTGTTCGTCAGCGCCGCAGTCTTCAGCATCCGAAGTTACAGAGGTCCTCCGGCTCGTCTCCCGGGACAATGCGATGGGCTGGCCCAATCCCGCGACAAGCCTGGGTGGGAGATCGCGAGGCCCCTCTGGTCGGCGTTGACTGCAAAATCCTCGCCCGTGCTAGCCAAGTGATCTCGACGTCGTGCTTATTACTGAGAGTTTACAAATTCGTACGAAGTGTACGTCCGTTTGCATTCATGTCTAGAGCAGCTGTGCAGGTTCGCCGATTAGGAGCGGTCGGAGCGTCCATTGGATGAGTTGGATTTCAGACTCCTTCGCCACCCAAAGATATTGTCGGAATCCGATCTTGTCGCCACGCAAAAAACCCAACGAAAACAATGGGCCGTGGCACCCCACCAAATCACCCAAAGTGAACAGGTCCAGAGAGTACTGGCCCGCAGAGAACGGATTTCGGCTGTATCGGCATGGGCGCGGTGGGGAGCCTGCCCTCTACAACCCTCGAAAACAACGAGAAATTTCGCTGACGTGCGAGGGCGGAGAATGGGTTTTCGGGAGGCGTTGGCGGAGCGGAGGAAACTGGGATCCAACACTCTCTGCCCCGTAACATATTGATTTGAAACGATGCCGCGTTTGCTTGTCGGCGGATCTAGGTGGCAAGGGCCGAGGCCGACAGCTTCGTCGCCCGGTTTGACGACGAGTTTCTGGGTGATGGACGCCGGCGCCGCGGTCGTCGGACACGACAGTGCTCGACGCCTACGGCTTCCTCGGCTCGATGAGCCGTCGCGGCAATCCCTATGACAACGCGAAAGCCGAAAGCTTCATGAAGACCCTCAAGGTCGAGG
>JANOEW010000303.1:0-1578 GCA_031413475.1 Amaricoccus sp. | reverse complement strand
AACCAGCGTCGCGCCGGCTGCCAACGTCACGCAGCGCCTCACAGAACCCTCCAGATTCAAGCTCTTTCCAGACGGACACTGAGAGAGCAAGGGGAGTGTCGACATGCCGAGAACAAGACCCGCCTACCCGCTGGAGTTCCGCGCCCAGATTGTGGCGTTGGCCCGGGCGGGTCGAAGCGTTGAGGACCTCGCGCGGGAATTCGAGCCCTGCGCGTACACGATCCGCGGCTGGATCCGCTCGGCGGATCGTGTGCGCGCAGGTGGCTCGGGGCCGGCGACCGTCCCCGGGCTGAGCGATGAGGAGCGTGAGGGGCTCCGGCGGCTGCGCAAGGAGAACCGGCAACTTCGCCAGGAGCGCGATATCTTGGCAAAGGCCGCGGCCTGGTTTGCTCAGAGCGACGCGATGTCCTCGAGGCCTTCGATTTCATGACCGCGAACCAGGCCGATTTCCCCATCGCCTCGATGAGCGCCGCGCTCGGCGTCTCGCGCAGCGGCTTCTACGACCGCCGCGGCCGGCCGCCCTCGGCGCGGGCGCTGGCCGATGCCCAGCTTACCGAGCGGATCGTGACCTTCCACGACCGATCCGGCGGGACCTATGGCGCGCCGCGCATCCATGCCGATCTCGTGGAAGCCGGCGTCAGCGTCGGCCGCAAGCGGGTCGAGCGTCTCATGCGCGCCGCGGGCATTGCCGGGGTCAGCCGGCGGCGCTTCGCCCACACGACGATCCGCGACGAGCGGGTCAGGCCCGCGGCCGATCTGGTTGACCGCGACTTTACGGCGGAGAGGCCGGACGCGCTCTGGGTGGCCGACATCACCTACATCGCGACCTGGACGGGCTTTCTCTTCCTCGCGGTCGTGCTCGACGGGGCGCAGCTTGTGCTCGATGCGCTGAACATGGCGATCGGGCAGCGGCGCCCGAGGGAGGTGATCCACCACTCGGACCAGGGCTCGCAGGGCGGATTCAACCGGTCGTCCCAACGCCTCGACACTGGAGGATGCGATGGTTACCGGAAACCGGCGTTCGGATCGGTCCAGGCGCGCGCCCCTGCGGTCCCCGGGGGCCGGCCGCCTGCGACACGACGCGAGGATCGGGTGCGGTTCTGGTCGGCGATCGCGTCGGGTCGCTCGAGCGAGGACGCCGCGATGGCTGTCGGGATGGCGCCGGCGGTGGGGACCCGATTGTTCCGGAGTTCGGGCGGCATGCCTCCGTCACATCTGTCGCCGTCGTCGAAGCCTCCTTCGCGGCGCTATCTGTCTTTTGTTCAGCGGGAGGAGATCGCCCTGCTTCGCGCGCAGGGACGCGGGGAGCGGGAGATCGCCCGGCGTCTGGCGCGCGCGCCGTCCACGATCTCCCGCGAGCTGCGCCGCAACGCCGCCACGCGCGGCGGCGAGCTCGACTACCGCGCCACCACGGCGCAGTGGCATGCCGACCGATCCGCCCGCAGGCCAAAGCCGGCGAAGCTGGCGGTCAACGCGATGCTGCAGGAGTATGTGCAGGACCGCTTGGCTGGTAAGATCAGCGCGCCGGAGGGTGCGACGTGGTCGTGTCGCGAAGGTGGTGGAAATTGCAGGTCGGCG
>JANOEW010000302.1:0-1606 GCA_031413475.1 Amaricoccus sp. | reverse complement strand
CGAGCAGCAGCCGCCACGAGGGGTCCTTCTTGTCGTAGCCCTCGAGCTCAGCGAAGCCGTGGCGCGTCGATGGCGCCTGCGGCGCCGCGTTGGCGACGGTGAAGGCGATCTGCTTCGTGGTGTCGATCGCGCCGGCGGCGTCGATCGTGGAGATCGTGAGAACGTGTGCGCCGTTGGTCAGCCAGGTCAGCAGGCACTTCGCGCCGTTGCCGAAAGAGCTCCGATCCCAGCCGTCGAGGTCGAAGCGCACGCCGGCCGCCGGCGCGTCGAGCTGGGCCTGGAACGTCAGCTTGGTCGTGCCGGCCGCGTCGAAAGCGAGCCCGTCCCTGAGCTGGCCACGGTAGCCGCCTTGGTTGTCGACGATGATGATGCCCGACACCTTGCCCTGCGGCGTGGCCGGTCCCGGTGTCGGCTGCCACGGGCGCGGCGGGTCGGCGACCGGGTTTGACGGGTCGACGGGCGGCGGCGGCGGAGGCGGCGGCGGAGGGGGCGCCGGAGGCGGCGGCGCAGGAGGCGGAGGCGGAGGCGGAGGCGGAGGGACGACCGGCTCGAGCGCGGTCACGCGCGCCTCGATCGCCGTCAGCCGCGCGTCGATCGCCGCTGTGTCCGCCGGGGTGCCGGGCTCGCCCTGCGGTCCCTGCGGGCCAGCGCTGCCGTCCAGACCGTTCAGGCCGTCGAGTCCGGGCGGGCCGTCGACACCCTGCGGCCCGCGCTCGCCGGGGGCACCGGGCTCGCCGTCGCGCCCTGGCGGGCCATCCGCACCGGCGGGGCCCGGCAGCCCGTCAGCGCCGGGCACGCCATCAGCGCCGTCGAGGCCGGGCGGACCGCTGTCCCCGCGCTCGCCGCGCGGTCCCGTGACCTCCGCCAGCTCGGCGAGCCGCGACGTGCCGGCCTCGATGTCGACGACGATGATTTGCTCGGCCATGTCAAACCCCGCTTGGAGGAGCCCAGAGGCAGCGCACTTGCGCGGCGCCGGGCAAGATGCAGGCGTAGAAGCGGCCGTCTTCGCTGACCTTCGTCTGCGAGTAGGCGACCGGCGGGTAGGCCCGGCCGCGCACCGTCACGAGCCAGCCGGACGACACCGGCCGCGGCGCCACGGGCAGCCACTCGCAGTCGCGTTGAGAGCAGCACACCGCGAAATCTGGATGCGCGAGCAGCCACGCGGGAAGCTGCGCGTGATCGTGCTGGCCGCGCGCGCCCATCGCGATGAAGCCCGCGGCGAACAGCGCCACGGCGAGCCATGCGCCGAGATACCAGAGCGTGTCACGCACGGGACTACAGCCGCTTCCCCGCGCAGACCGGTCCGCAATAGTTCTCGCGGTAGTCGGGCGCGTGATAGAGCGCGGCGGTGTAGTGCTTCACGACGGCAGCGTTGCCGTTCCCGTCGAGGGTGCCGAACCCGCGAGACAGCGGCAGCAGTATGACGCGCCCGCCGCACACTCCGCAGGCCGGGGTGAGAATGTCTTTCGGCGAGTCCATCACGGCAGCCCGAACAGCCGCGCGAGCCCGAGGACCGTCGCCCGCGAATCCGCGACCAGCGCGGCGCAGGCGGCATGAAGCGCGGGGTCCTGCGCCGCCCGGCGGTAGTCGCGCACGCGCTGGTAGG
>JANOEW010000301.1:0-7965 GCA_031413475.1 Amaricoccus sp. | reverse complement strand
CGCGCGAGACCGGCCATGGCTGGACTACGGTGAACGACGTGCTCGACGCCTACGAGCGCTCGCGCGAGTTCTGCCGCCTCGCCCCGCGCACCCGGACCGACTACCTGAGAGGATTGGCCGACGTGCGGGCGAGGTACGGCGGCGCGCCGCTCGGCATCATCAACAGCGTCGCGCTCAAGGGCAACGTGCTCGACTGGATCGAGATGCGCTGGGCCGGCAAGGGCGCCGACAAGCGGCTCGACCCCTTCAAGTTCGCGCTGAGCTGGGCGACCGGACGCCACCCCGAGCGCGTGCCGGTGAACTACCTGCACGGCATCCCGCGCTTCTACGAAGGTGCCGATCGCGCCGAGATCATCTGGGAGGACGCAGAGGTCGACCTGTTCTGCCAGCTGGCCCCCGAGCTGCACGCGGATGCGGTGCGGCTGGCGCGGGAGACTGGGCTGCGCATCGGCGACCTCGTCGAGCTCGAGCGAAGCGAGATCAAGAGGGCCCCGGACGGTAGCCGAGCGATCATCCTGCGCCCGAACAAGCGGCGGCGGCGCATCGTGAACATGCCGCTGACCCCGGCCGCCGAGGCCATCATCGACAAGGCGCCGCTCTCGCGGCGACTGATCCTGAAGCCGGTGCGTGCCGAGGCATGGGACCCGGCCCGGCTCTCGCGCGAGGTCCGCGAGTACGCCACCGAATTCCAAATCCGCCGGGAGCTTCGGTTCAACGACCTGCGCGGGACCAAGGTGACCGAGATGGTGTGGTCAGGGATCACCGTGCCGGACCTCGCCATCCGAATCGGGTGGAAGATCGAGACCGCCGCGAAGATGCTCGGCGTCTACGCCGCGCTGAACCCCGGCCGCGCCACGGTACTTACTCTTCCCACGTCGGCGAGGCAGGACGAGAGGAGCAGCTGAGAGCGGCTGCTGCACACTGCTGAGGGCAGGCAGCGAAGCAATGGTTGGGATCGTCACAAGGGGCGGTGAGCAGTCATTCGGGGCTCATGCGAGAGAAGCTGGGCCAGTGTCAGAAGCGGACATGGATTTCATGCGCCGAGCCATGATTGCCGACCAGTTTCCGCTGGTCGTGGCTGAGAGGTGGGGCTCGGCGAACCACCAGTCCCTCGACCGCGGGTTCGTCGCGGCCCTCCCGTGTGTGGCCCGTTCTCCTGCCTCAAGGGAGTGTCGCCGCACGCCTCGCGGAAAGTCGGCCGATCTCGCTCGAATGAGCTGCCTGATCGACAGCGTGTAGGCAGCGCGCGTCCGGTCAGTCGGGCCAGACCCGCGCCCAGTCGCGGGCGACGTCGACCACTGTCCAGCCCTTCGCCGCAGCCTCGTCGAGGGCGGCGTCGAGTTGGCCGACATTGCTGTCGCGGTCATAGGCCCATTCGCGCGCCCCGTCCGTGTGATGGACGAAGAGCGCGAAGCGCGGGCCGTCCCCGGCCATTGTCCACTGCGCCATGGCGTGGTCGCCGTCGGAGTTGCCGGCGACAAAGACGGGGCGCCTACCGATACTGCGCGCGATGGCGACCGGCTTGGTCTCCTTGTCGTCGACGAAGAACACACCGGGAGCCTTCGTCACCTGCGGCGCGCCGTCGATGATCTCGAAGCGGAGTTCGCCCATCGAGCCGATGACGTTCTCCGGCGGGACGCCATAGGCGGCTTCGGCGAAGGCGCGGATGAAGTCCACACCGCCGCCCGAGACGATGTAGGTCTCGAAGCCGTTGGCGCGTAGATGGCCGAGCAACTCCAGCATAGGCTGGAAGACCATCTGAGTGTAGCGGCGGCCGGTTGTCGGGTGGCGGGCCTCGGCGAACCAAGCGGCCGCCGCGGCCTGGAACGCCTCGACCGTCATGCCGGCATGGGTGGCGAAGACGACCTCCGCCACGGCGGCCTCGCCGCCCGCGAGCACAGCCTGCGCGTCACCTGCCGCGGCAGCCTTGAGGGCCGGGGTTGCCGCCCAGCCCGGGTCCCCGGCGGCGAGCGCCGCGGCGCGGTCCATCGCGAAAAAGAATTGGAAATAGACGGGCTGCTCGGACCAGAGCGTGCCGTCATTGTCGAAGACCGCGACGCGCTGCGGTTCCGGCACGAACCCGGCCGAGACCGGGTCGGCGGCTTCGGCAATGAAGTCGAGGATCGCGCTTTTCGCCTCGCCTGCATTCCACGACGGCAAGGGGTCGGCGGCGAGGGCGGCGAGCGGCGCCAGCAGCGCCGCGGCGAGCAGCATCAGCCTCATGATCTTGGGGCTCCTGTTCTGGCATGAACTCCGCAGCAGGCTACCGGCTGCCCGCGCGCCACAGAGAGAGCCGCCGCCGGGAGAGTCCGGATCATCCCGTCCCGCGCGAACTCACCTGCGTCGGGCGGCTGGCCGAGGGGTCATCCGTCTCTCACCGTATAGGACGGCCCGAGCTCCTTGCGAACAGTTTCGCAATTCCTACGCGGGGATTGCGCAATTTTCCGCAATCCCGGGTTCTGTCTGACCATAAGTTTCTTCCAACATGCCGGACTTTTCTTCTGAGGGGGAGGCGTGGCTTGGCCGCTGTCATTCGAACGCCGGACAAACCTGGATCAGCGCGCGATCCGCGCCCTCAGGCCAGCCTGATCGAGGATGCGCACGGCGCCGTAGCCGCACGCGACGAGGCGCTCGTCCTCGAACTCCTTGAGTATGCGCCCGACAGCGGAGCGGCTGAGATTGGCCATGACGCCGAAATCCTCGTGCGAGGCGTCGATCTCCGGCATCGCCTCGCGCGGGTTGTCGACGTCGCGTGCGCCGGCAAGCCGCAGCAGGATGGCGGCGAGCCGCGCCTCGCTGGAGCGGATCATGAGATCGTTCATGGCGCCGATGGCAAGCGCGAGATGTCCGGCGCAGAGCTGGCCGATCCAGCGCCAGCCTTCAGGGTCGACCGCGAGCACCTTGTCGACGCCCCGCTTCGGGACATGCAGGCAGACGGAGGGGCGGGTCGCCACATGGCTGTAGAGGCGCCCGCCGCCGGTCAGGCCTTCCATCACCCCGAACCAGAATCCGGGCCTGAGTACGTGAGCGAAGTTCGGACCCTGCTCATAGGGCGCGATCTCCAGCGACAGGCCGCCCTCGACCACCACCCAGAGGCCGTTCGGCGCATCTCCATGCCGCATTACGAAGTCGCCGCGCTCGAAGCTCCGCAGCACGCCTTCCGCCAAAAGTGCGTCGCGGAAAGTCGGCGGCGTATGAACCAGCCAGCTTTCGCCGCGCAGGAAATCGCAGGCCTTCTCAAGATCGGTGCGGTCCGAAACCCTCCTCATGCAACGAGAATGCTTGAACTCCAAACGAACGGCAAATCACGCGTGGACGAGGATCGCCCGAAGGCGCGACCGATCAGCCCGGCAGAGCGGACTGCATGAAGACGCGCCAAACCAATCCCGTGCGCGCCCGAACGAGCGCGGACCGTACCAATCCATTTAGGGAGACGCCCATGAAGACCCTTGCAGGCGCGGTCGCCGCTGCCCTCATCACCTTCGCCGCCGCCGCTCAGGAGAGTCGGCCGCCGAACATCCTCGTGATCATGGGCGACGACATCGGCTGGTACAACACCAGCGCCTACAACCTCGGCGTCATGGGCTACCGGACCCCCAACATCGACAGCATCGCCGCCCAGGGCGTCATGTTCACCGACGCCTACGGCCAGCAGAGCTGCACCGCGGGGCGCGCGGCATTCATCACCGGGCAGTCGCCCAAGCGCACCGGACTGCTGAAGATCGGCATGCCGGGCGATCCAGTCGGGCTCCGGCCCGAGGATCCGACGCTGGCGACGCTGCTCAGGTCGCTCGGCTACGCCACCGGGCAGTTCGGCAAGAACCACCTCGGCGACCGCGACGAGCACCTGCCGACCAACAACGGCTTCGACGAGTTCTACGGCAACCTCTATCACCTCAACGCCGAGGAGGAGCCCGAAAACCCGGACTATCCAAAGGACCCGGCCTTTCGCGAGCAGTGGGGTCCGCGCGGCGTGATCCGCGCGTCGGCCGATGGCCAGATCGAGGACACGGGTCCCCTGACGCGCGAGCGCATGGAGACTGTGGACGGCGAATTCCTCGACGCCGCCATCGACTTCATCGAACGAAACGAGGCCGCGGACAAGCCGTGGTTCACCTGGTTCAACACCACACGGATGCACATCTTCACGCATCTCAAGGACGAGGCGCGCGGCGTCACCGGGCTTGGGATCAACGCCGACGGCATGGTCGAGCATGACGGACAGGTCGGCCGGCTTCTTGATACGCTAAAGGCGCTCGGCGCTGACGAGAACACCATCGTCGTCTACACCACCGACAACGGCGCCGAGAAGTTCAGCTGGCCCGACGGCGGCACCTCGCCCTTCCGCGGCGAGAAGGCCACGACGTGGGAAGGCGGGGTTCGCGTGCCGATGATGATCCGCTGGCCGGGCCGCATCGCGCCCGGGCAGGTGAACAACGAGATCATCAGCCTCGAGGACTGGACGCCGACGCTGATGGCCGCCGCCGGCGTGCCCGACATCAAGGAGAAGCTGCTTGCAGGTCATACCGTCGGGGGCCGCGACTACCGCGTCCACCTCGACGGCTACAACGTGCTGCCGGCCCTGACGGGCGATGCAGACGCATGGCCGCGCAAGGAGTTCTTCGCCTGGGTCGATGACG
Source organism: Amaricoccus sp. (assembly GCA_031413475.1). Taxonomy (GTDB): domain Bacteria; phylum Pseudomonadota; class Alphaproteobacteria; order Rhodobacterales; family Rhodobacteraceae; genus Amaricoccus. The sequence goes on along the minus strand of JANOEW010000301.1, from coordinate 3,325 downwards.
GATCCCTCGGCGCTGTGCGCTACGGTCGCTTCAAGGCGCACTTCAGCACGCAGGACCACGAGGGCCTGAACGCATGGATGCTCGGCCAGACGCCGCGCAAGGCCCCGCTGTTCATCGACCTGCGCGCCGACCCGTTCGAAATGGCTCCCGAGGACTCGTCCTTCTACGACAACTGGCTGGTGCAGCACATGTACATGATCGCGCCGACCGTCGAGATCGTCCAAAGCCACATGGCTACCTACGAGGAGTTCCCGCCGCGACAGTCGTCCGGTCGGTTCACGCCGAAGCAGTGATGGAGTACGGGCGTCGGCGCGGATCGCGCCGACGCAAAGCCTATCCTTAAAGACGCATGATGAGCACGGCCCGTGACCTTGTCCTCTGGGAAAGGCTCCATGAAGACCTTCGCGATTACGCTCGTCCTCAGCGGCGTTGCAGCGCCCGCGCTCGCCGCCGAGGGCGCTGCGAGCCACTTTCTGCCTGGGGCCGGCGGCGACATGCTGCTGGCCGTCCCGCCCGAGCCCGGCCTGACGGTCGCGAACACCGTCTGGCATCAATCTGGCGACGTCGGATCGGCGGTTCTCGGCGGGCAGGCGCGGGTGGGGCTGGACCTCGACCTCACGCTGAAGCTCGCCGCCGCCTCCTACACCTTCGCGGAGCCAGTGCTGGGCGGGCGCTATACGGTCGCGGCGCTGGTCCCGTTCGGGCGGGCTGATCTCTCGGCGAGCCTGACGGGTCCGCTCGGCGGCAAGATCGACCGCAGCGGCGACCGCTTCGACCTCAGCGACGCAGCCTTCGTGCCGGTCCAGCTAAACTGGAACACCGGCGCCTTCTCGTGGGAGGTCTCGCACGCCGTCGTCGCGCCGACGGGCGGCTACGACGCCGACCGCGCGATCAACCTGGGGCGCAACTACTGGAGCTTCGACACCGCGGCGGCGGCGACATGGTTCGACCCGGAGGGCGGTCGCGAGATCTCGATCGCGCCGGGGATCATGCTGAACACCGAGAACCCCGACACCGACTACCGCACCGGTGCGGAATTCCACATGGACGCCACGGCGACGCAGTTCCTCTCGCCGAGTTTCGCCGTCGGCCTGCGCGGCTACTGGTATCGGCAGGTGACTGGAGACAGCGGATCGGGCGCCGAGCTCGGCGACTTCAAGTCGGAGTCCGTGGGTGTCGGCCCCGGATTCCTCTGGACGCCGCCGGTCGGCCAGGGACGGCTCTCGATCCTCGGAAAATGGATGCGCGACGTCCACGCCGAGAACCGCTTCGAGTCCGACTACGCGACCATCACCGGCGCGTGGCGGTTCTGAGTCGCCTGGGATGGCGCGGGCGTGGAAGCAGCCAAAGGGGCGAGAGAATGACACATGATTGCAAGTTCGCCGCGAGGCGCATGCCGCCGGCCATCGTGCTTGGACTGCTGGTCGCCGCGCCTGCAGCGGCACAGGACAGCGTCGAGCTCGCCAAGCAGCTCGCCAACCCGATCGCGAGCCTGATCAGCGTGCCGTTCCAGTTCAACTGGGACAGCGGCTACGGCCCCGATGACGGCGACCGCGCCTTCGTCAACATCCAGCCGGTGATCCCGTTTTCGATCTCGCAGGACTGGAACCTGATCTCGCGCACCATCCTGCCCGTCGTCTGGCAGGACGACAACGTGCCCGGCGGCGAGCAGTTCGGCCTCGGCGACACCGTGCAGAGCCTGTTCTTCTCGCCCAAGGCGGCAGCCAACGGCGTGATCTGGGGCGTGGGCCCGGTCTTTCTGCTGCCGACGGCGACCGACGAGGCTCTCGGCGGCGAGAAATGGGGCGCTGGCCCCACCGGCGTCGCGCTGATCCAGTCGGGACCCTGGACGTACGGCGCGCTGGCGAACCACCTGTGGTCCATCGCGGGCGACGACGACCGGGGCGACGTGAACGCGACTTTCTTCCAGCCCTTCGTGACCTACACGACGCCGAGCGCCGTCAGCTTCGTCCTCGACGCCGAGGCGACCTACGACTGGACGGGCGACGATGTCGCCATCCCGATCAACGCCGGCGTCAACAAGCTGATCGACGTGGGCGGGCAGAAGATCCAGATCGGCGCCCTGGTCCGCTACTGGGCCGTCGAGGCCGACAACGGGCCGGAGGGTTTCGGCGCCCGCGCCAACCTCGTGTTCCTGTTTCCGAAATGACCGAGGGCCGGGAACGGCCGACGACAGGAAGAACCCCATGCGCATCGCGTTCATTGCAGCCCTGGCATTTGCCGCCGCCTCGGCCTCAGCCTCAGACATGGTCCGCCTCGAGGGCGGGACGTTTCACATGGGCTCGGAGGCGCATTACCGCGAGGAAGCCGCTGTTCGCGCCGTCACGATCGGGCCGTTCCTGGTCGGTCGGACCGAGGTCACCAACGCCGAGTTCCGCGCCTTCGTCGAGGCGACCGGCTACGTCACCACCGCCGAGCGCAGGCTCGACCCCGCCGACCGCCCGAACTGGCCGCCGGAATTGCTGGAGCCAGGCTCGATGGTCTTTGCCCAGCCCGCCGAGCCGATGAACCTCGCCGACCCCAACGGCTGGTGGCGCTGGGTCCCCGGCGCAAGCTGGCGCGCGCCCGAGGGGCCGGGGAGCGCCATCGAGGGCCGCGACGATCACCCGGTGGTGCAGGTGTCTCCAGAAGACGCCGAGGCCTACGCTCGATGGTCGGGCGGGCGCCTCCCGACCGAGGCCGAATGGGAGTTCGCCGCCCGCGGCGGGCTCGGTGACGGCGCGGTCTGGGATGAACCCTTCGATCCGGCGTCCGGCTGGAAGGCCAACACCTGGCAGGGCGAATTTCCCGCGACCGACCTCGCCGCCGACGGTCATCACGGCGCCGCGCCTGTCGCCTGCTTCCCGCCGAACGGCTACGGCCTGCACGACATGCTGGGCAACGTCTGGGAGCATGTCGCCGACTGGTGGGTCCCGGCCCATCCCGACCGGCCAGAGACCGACCCCGCCGGCCCGCCCGAGGTGCTGGCGGCGCGCTTCTCGCACCCCGAGATCGGCGCGCAACGCGTGGTCAAGGGCGGCTCCTGGCTCTGCGCCCCGTCCTACTGTCTCCGCTACCGCCCCACCGCGCGCCAGCCCGCCGAGCGCGGCCTCGGCTCCAACCATATCGGCTTCCGCATCGCGCAGGACGTCGATTGAGATGAGCTGAGCTGAGCTGAGGAGGTGCGCCGCGGTCAACAAAGGGCCGCAACTGCCTGTTCCATCCGGGCGTGTTGAATCCAGGACACTGCGGGCACATGCGCCCGTCCGCGGCCTGGTCCGCAAGGCAGATCCCACCCTCCATCAGAAAGCTAGCGATTCCGGTG
>JANOEW010000300.1:0-1927 GCA_031413475.1 Amaricoccus sp. | reverse complement strand
CGGGCTTGCACCTCGGCGGCCTCACGGCGCCGATGGTCATCGACGGGGCGATGAACGGCGACGCCTTCACCACCTATGCCGAGAACTTCCTAGCCCCCACCCTCGCGCCGGGCGACATCGTCATCCTGGACAACCTGCCGGCGCACAAGATCAGCGGCGCACGCGCCGCGATCGAACGCACGGGCGCGGCTGACGTTCCTCCCGCCATGCGCCGTCACCGGTCCCCGGTCGTCGCGGCCCGCGCCGCCAGTCGCTCGGCGAGGCTCAGCGCCAGCGCTGCAGCGCAGCCGAGCAGCACGAAGCGCAGGTCCCAGAACAAGGTGCCGCGCAGCTGGCCGAGCTCGCCGCGGGCGATCCAGACCCAGAGGCACGCCGCCAGCGTCAGCAGCGCGGCGATCAGGCGCGGCAGGCTCACCGGGCGCGCCTGATCGACTCGGGATCGATCCGGAACACCAGCAGCCCGCCGCGGCGCTCGATCTCGCCCTCGATCTCGATCAGCAGCGCGGTGTGCGCCAGCGCCGCCGCGGTCAGCGGCCCCCCACCAGCGTCCACCATCATCAGGAACCGCTCTCCCTCCACCGCGTCGGTGCTGACGAACACCGGCGGCACGCCGCCGGTGATGCACAGGTTGGCACAGGCGCGATGCGCGATCCCCTCGCCGGGACGCATGGCCCCGGCATAACACTTGCCGTCGCAGATCTCCCCGGTCAGCCGCCAGCGCCCCAACGGCGTCGCCGCCGGGACGGTCGCCTCCCCCTCGGCGGCCACCAGACCCTCGGGCCCGCCGTCGACCTGCAGCATCTCGAGATCGCCGCGCGCGATCACGATCCCGGTCGCCCGCGCCAATCGACCGTCGAGCGCGGCGGCCGGGTCCTGCACCCCGACCTTGCCGGCGCCGGTCAGCATCAGCGTGCGCCCCGATGGAAAGCGCCCGCTTTCGGTCACGTGCAGGATCGGATACCCTGCGTCCTCCAACACGCCGGTCACGGTCTGCGGCCCCCAGTCGAAACGGAAGGCGCCGTCGCCGGGATCGTCCGCCGTCGCCGCGACCAGATAGGCGACGAACCCGAACGCCGCCACGAGCCCGAACGCGCAGGCGGCGAGAAACCCGCGCAGGCCGATCGGCGCGGCGGCCCAACCGATGAAGAACGGATCGCGCTCCGCCATCACCCCGCTCCCGGCAGGTCGAGCGGCGGCACCGGCGTTCCCGGCGGGTTCGCGCGCCGGTCGAGCATCACCACCGCCCCGTCGAGCCGCAACCGGTAAGTCGGGATGCGCTCGGTGTAAGGGGCGGGCGCGCAGCCGTCCTCGGGTCGATACTGAAAGCCGTGCCAGGGGCAAGTGATGCAGCCGTCGAGGATGCGGCCCTCGCCGAGCGGCCCGTTCTGATGCGCGCAGGCGTTCGACACCGCCGACAGCGTCGCGCCGTTGCGGAACACCGCCGCCGCCTCGTCGCCGCCCAGCTGTACCACCACGGCCCGCCCGTCCGGAATCGCGTCCCAGCGCCCGACCGGGACCCAGTCGCCGGCAGCCGGCCGCGGCGCCCGCCGCCAGGCGGCGACATGCAGCCCCGCGACCCCCAGCGCCGCGCCGCCGAACACCAGCGCGAAGGCCGGATTGCCCACGTCCTGCAGGGAGCCCAGCGCCACATGCCCGACCACCGCGGCGTAGGCGGGATAGATCATCAGATGCAGCGCCTTCCAAACCGGCGGCGTCAGGAAGCTCAACCAGAAGTCGTGGCTGGTCGCCGCCAGCACGCCCAGCACGATCAGCGCGAACACCCCCAGCTGCGTGCACCACGATGATCCGGCCACCGGTTCCATGAACATCCGGCCACCCATTCCACGGCGATCCGGCCGCCCGTTCCACGGGCATCCGGCCACCCTCTGCTGAGGGCCTGCGGGGCAATCTGAGGCCGCCTATCGTG
>JANOEW010000299.1:0-2050 GCA_031413475.1 Amaricoccus sp. | reverse complement strand
CAAGTTCCACAACTACTGGTCGATCCGCACGCCACCGGGCTGGAGCTGCCTGTTCCTGCCGCCGTTGAACCGGCCGAACCCGGTGTTCGAATGCCTCGCCGGCGTGGTCGACACCGACGACTACCCGGCGCTGATCCATTTCCCGTTCTTCGCCACCGCGCCCGACGGCGTCTACCCGATCCCGGCCGGAACCCCGCTGGTTCAGGTGATCCCGTTCCGGCGCGACGACGCCGCGGTCGAGGCGGTGGTCCGCGCCGAGACGCCCGACGAAGCCGCCCTCCGCCTGCGCGCGCTGCGCAGCACCGAGGCCGACGACGGCTGGTACCGCAAGCACGCCCGCGCCGCGCGCTGACCTCGCGCCGCCGGCGGGCCAGGCGCCTCGGCGGCGCAGCCACGACGATCCGACGAACGCGGTGGCCACCGGGCTCACCCATCTGCTACCAGACTGGGAAACGGCCGCCGGCGTCGATCGCGCAGCCCAGGCCGACCATCGCCAAAAGCGGCAAGAGGGGGCTCCGTGGATCTTCGAGGCAAGCGGGTTCTGGTCACCGCCGCCGCGGCCGGCATCGGTCGCGCCATCGCCGAAGCCGCCGCCGCCGCTGGGGCGGAGGTGCTCGCCACCGACCTCGACGCCGCCGGCCTCGCGACGCTCGCGGGCCTGCGCACGGCCCGGCTCGACGTCACCGACGCCGCGGCGGTGGCAGCGCTGATCGGGGCCGAGCCCGGCTTTCACGGCGTGGTCAACGCCGCCGGCTGGGTGCACCACGGCGATCTGGCCGCCTGTTCGCCCGACGACTGGCGGCGGTCGTTCGCGGTCAACGTGGACGGCATGTTCCACGTGCTGCGCGCCGCCGTGCCGGCGATGCTGGCGCAGGGCGGCGGCTCGATCGTCAACGTCGCCTCGGTCGCCTCCTCGCTGAAGGGCTATCCCGACCGCGTCGCCTACGGCGCCTCGAAGGCCGCGGTGATCGGCCTGACCAAGGCGGTCGCCGTCGATCACCTGCGCGCGGGCCTGCGCGTCAACGCCATCTGCCCCGGCACCGTCGACTCGCCCTCGCTCCAGGCCCGGATGCGGGCGCTCGGCGCGACCATCGGCGGCTACGAGGCGGCGCGCGCCGCCTTCCTCGCGCGCCAGCCCGCCGGACGGCTCGGCCAGCCCGAGGAGATCGCCGGCCTCGCGGTCTACCTGCTCTCCGACGCCGCCAGCTTCGTCACCGGCCAGGCGCTGGTGATCGACGGCGGCATCATGGCCTGACATCCGCGGCCGCCGCACGGACCCATACGGGCCCCGACACGGCCCCCCCCGAAACGGTTGGCGCACGCCGGACGTTGACCCTACAAAAATCCAAGCCGTCACCGAAGGGTGCAGGCCGGCGCGCCGGCATCATGCACGAGAAGGATCAGCCATGGACAAGGAACTGAACGGCAAGACCGCCTTCGTCACCGGCTCGGGCCGGGGCCTCGGCCGCGTCTTGGCCGAACGCCTCGCCGAACACGGGGCCGACGTCGCAATCCACGACCTCGACCCCGCCGGCCCCGCCAAATACGGCGAGTTCCGCGACCTCGACGAAGTCGCCGAGCGCCTCCGCCGCCACGGCGGCCGTGTCGCGAGCGTCACCGGCAACATTGGAGACCGCGACGCGGTGGCCCGGATGAAGGCCGAGATCGACGCCACACTCGGCGAGGTCCACATCCTGGTCAACTGCGCGGGCGGCGACATCGGCGCCGCGGGCGGCAAACCCAGCCCCAACGACGCGCTCAACGTGGCGTTCGAAGACATCCGGGTGCTGACCGAGAACAACCTGATCGGGGCCATGCTGGTCTGCCAGGCCTTCGTGCCGCCGATGGTCGCGCGCGGCGGCGGCTCGGTCGTCAACATCGCCTCCGCCGCCGCGCACATGGGCTGCTCGCCCGAGGTGGTCTACTCGACGCTCAAGGCCGCGGTCGTCCACTACACCCGCTGCCTCGCCAAGGAGCTGATCGACAGGGGCGTGCGCGTCAACGCCGTCTCGCCCGGGCCTACCAAGACCGCGCGCTTCCAGGCCACCCG
>JANOEW010000298.1:0-1652 GCA_031413475.1 Amaricoccus sp. | reverse complement strand
CCGCTCCGGCGCCGACAGGATGCCGTCGAGCGCCTGCGCCAGTCGGGCGAGCGCCCGCAGCCGCGACCGTTTCGGCTGGCTCGCCCGCGGATACAGGCGGTCGACCGCCTCCTCGATCGTCGGGAACACACCCCGGTTGCGGGCGAGCCAGGCGATCCGGCCCTTTTCGTAGGGCGAGATCTCGGCGCGGATCTCGTTCTCCTCGACCATCGCCTCCAGCGACGCGCCGAGGTCCTGTGGCGCCCGGACGAAGGCCGGGATCGTCGCCCAGCGCGCGTCCCCGGTGATCTCGCCCAGCGCCTCGAACGCCGCGAGCCGGCGGGCGCCGGAGATCAGCCCGTGCGTCTTCCCGTCCAGCGCCGGATCGAGCGCGCAGACCTCGATCGGCATCCGCAGCCCGTTGCTCAGGATCGAACGCGTCAGCTCGTCGAACGGCTCGGGATCGAAGCCGGTGCGGTCGCGCATCATCGCGCCGGCGTCGACGGCGGCGACGGGCAGCATCAGGATCGGGTCGGTCATCGGGTCGCTCCGCTTCGGGCTCGCGCGACCCTAACCCCAATCCGCCGCTGTTGCCCGGCCGAGAGCCGGGGCGTGCGCCTGTCATTAGCGATTCAGTAACTCAGCAATATCAGTAACTTGCCGAATATTCACGCTGAATGCGGCCGTCGCGCCGCAAAGAACGCGCGCAGCAGCGCCGCCGCCTCCGCCTCCAGCACCCCCCCGACCACCTCGGGCCGCGCGTGCGCCTGCGGGTGGTCGAACACCCGCGCCCCGTGCTCGACCCCGCCGGACTTCGGGTCCGCCGCCCCATAGACCAGCCGCCCGATCCGCGCCGCAGCGATCGCCCCCCCACACATCGCGCAGGGTTCGAGCGTGACGTAGAGCACCGCCCCCGGCAGCCGCTCCGACCCCGCCGCCGCGCAGGCCGCCCGGATCGCCAGCACCTCCGCATGCGCCGTCGGGTCCGCCAGCTCCCGCGTCCGGTTCCCCGCCCGCGCCAGCAGCCGCCCGTCCGCCCCGACCAGCGCCGCCCCCACCGGCGTCTCGCCGCGTGCGCCCGCCGCCCGGGCCTCCTCCAGCGCGATCTCCATGAACGGGGCGAAGCGGATCATGCCGGCATGCTCGCTCGCGCCCGCCCGCCCGGCAAGCCGGTTTCGCTTGGCCCCGCCCCGCCCGCGGGATAAGTCCGGCCGATGGACGACCAGCCCGAACGCATCGCCAAGCGCCTCGCCCGCGCAGGGGTCGCCTCCCGCCGGCAGGCCGAGACGATGATCGCGGCCGGCCGGGTCGCGGTGAACGGCCGGACCATCGACAGCCCCGCGCTCAACGTCGGCCCCGCCGACGCGATCACGGTCGACGGCAAGCCCCTCGCCGCGCCCGAAGCGGCCCGGCTCTGGCGCTACTACAAGCCGCTCGGCCTCGTCACCACCGAAGCCGACGAGAAGGGCCGCGACACCGTCTTCGCCCATCTGCCGCCGGAGCTGCCGCGCGTGGTCAGCGTCGGCCGGCTCGATCTCAATTCCGAGGGGCTGCTGCTCCTGACCAACGACGGCGCGCCTGTACGACACCGCCCGCGACCGCTTCGCCACCAACCCGCTCGGCCGGGCGGTCGCCCAGAACAACTGGGTGCTGCTGCGGGTGTTCGACAACCG
>JANOEW010000297.1:0-2407 GCA_031413475.1 Amaricoccus sp. | reverse complement strand
GTACCAGCTGGCGTAGCACTGGGAGTGCTGCGCGCCGACGCGCGAGGCGGCGCCATTGGGGCCCCGAAAAACGATCGGGCAGCCCATCTGGCCGCCCGACATGTAGTTGGTCTTGGCCGCCGAGTTGATGATCTGGTCGATCGCCTGCATGGCGAAGTTCCAGGTCATGAACTCGACGATGGGCTTGAGCCCCGCCATCGCCGCGCCGACGCCGAGGCCGGTGAAGCCGTGCTCGGTGATCGGCGTATCGACGACGCGCTTTGGCCCGAACTCCTGCAGCAAACCTTGCGTTACCTTGTAGGCGCCCTGATATTCCGCGACCTCCTCGCCGATCACGAACACGTCCTTGTCGCGGCGCATCTCTTCGGCCATGGCGTCGCGCAGCGCTTCGCGCACGCTGATCGTCACCATCTCGGTGCCGGCCGGCACATCCGCATCGGGCAGGATCGCGGGCGTTGGCGGCGCGCTCGGCGCCGGGCTGGACGAAATTGGGACTTCGTTGATCCTGGCTTCAGCCGGTGGCGCCGATTCCGCCGCGTGTTCCTCGGCGGCGGCGTCCACGCGCTTGAGTGCGCTGGCAGCCTCGCCGTCGACGAGGATCAGCGCGATCGGCGTGTTGACCGCCACGTCCTGGGTGCCCTCGGGCACAAGGATTTTTCCGAGCGTGCCCTCGTCGACCGCCTCGACCTCCATCGTGGCCTTATCGGTCTCGATCTCGGCGATCACGTCGCCGGCCTTTATCTTGTCGCCCTCGCCCTTCACCCACTTGGCGAGATTGCCCTTCTCCATCGTGGGAGAGAGCGCCGGCATCAGGACTTCAATGGGCACGGGCGACCTCTCAACGCACCACGTCGGTCCACAGCTCCGAAGGATCGGGCTCGCGGTCGTGCGAGGCGAATTCGGCCGCCTCGTTTATCGTGTTGCGGATTTCAGCCTCCAGCTTCTTCAGCTCTTCTTCACTGGCGCGCTTGGTCTCGATCAGGCGCGCGCGCACCATGTCGATCGGATCGTGCTCGGTGCGGAACTTGTTCAGTTCTTCCTTCGGCCGGTATTTGGCGGGGTCGGACATGGAGTGCCCGCGATAGCGGTAGGTCTGCATTTCCAAAATGTACGGCCCCTTGCCGCCGCGCGCGAAGGCGACCGCGCGCTCGCCCGCCTCCTTCACCGCCCGCACATCCATGCCGTCGACCTGCTCGCCCGGGATATCGAACGAGAGCCCGCGCTTGGAGAAATCAGTCTGCGCCGACGAGCGCTCGACCGATGTCCCCATCGCGTACTTGTTATTCTCGATGACGTACACGACCGGAAGCTTCCAGAGCTCGGCCATGTTGAAGCTCTCGTAGACCTGGCCCTGGTTGGCGGCGCCGTCGCCGAAATAGGTCAGGCACACGCGGCCGTTCTCGCGATAGCGATTGGCGAAGGCGATGCCGGTGCCGAGCGAGACCTGCGCTCCGACGATGCCGTGGCCGCCGAAAAAATTCTTATCGACCGAGAACATGTGCATCGAGCCGCCCTTGCCTTTGGAATAGCCGGAGCGGCGGCCGGTGAGCTCGGCCATAACGCCCTTGGGGTCCATCCCGCAGGCCAGCATGTGGCCGTGATCGCGATAAGCGGTGATGACCTGGTCGCCTTCTTCGATCGCCATCTGCATGCCGATCACGACCGCTTCCTGGCCGATATAGAGATGGCAGAAGCCGCCGATCAGGCCCATGCCGTAGAGCTGGCCGGCCTTCTCCTCGAAACGGCGGATCGCGAGCATCTCGCGAAAAGCGCGGATTTCCTGCTCGCGGTTGAGCACGGATGCAAGACGGGCCTCGCTCTTGCCGTTGCCGGCGGAACGGGCCGTCGATTTCTGGGGCTCCGCGGACTTCGCGGCGACGGGCATGGCGTTCCTCGATCTTCCGCTGTGAATTGCTTAGCGTAAATCAATCCGTGGCGCCACGCCGCGGTCCACAGGCCGCTGCAGTGCAAAACGCATAGCCGGGAGGTCAGCTCGACAGGGAATTTCTTGCAGGGCCCGGTGGGCGCAACGACGTTTCAGCGCGCCGGCCGCAGCACCACGAGATCGCTGGGGTGGGCAAAGAACAGGTCGCGCCGCGCCAGCTCATCCACCAGGTCGGGATCGAGGCTTTCGGGCTTCAGGAGCGCGATCCGCCGCTCCCACCCTTCCCGCTCGCCGCGGATTTCGTTGCGCTCCTGCTCAAGCTGCGCCGCCGCCTGCTCGAAGGCTCGCTTGGCCACGATGCCGTGATTGCCGTGATAGGCGTGGAAGGCGAAATAGCCCACCAACAGCGCCGCGACCGCATAGAGCGCGAGCCCCTTGAGCAAACTGCCGAGTCGGGTGCGGACAACCATGGGCCCTAATGCCCGAACGCCGGTTGCCTTGGTGTTAACGCCGCATCGCGTG
>JANOEW010000296.1:0-8292 GCA_031413475.1 Amaricoccus sp. | reverse complement strand
CCAGCTTCGAGACTCCCGCCGAGATCCGTGCGCTCCGGATCCTTGGCGCCGACGCGGTCGGGATGTCGACCGTGCCCGAGGTGATCCTCGCCAACTTCCTCGGCCTGCGCGTGGCAGCGGTCTCGGTCATCACCAACATGGCCGCCGGCCTGTCCGACGAGGCGATCAGCCACGAGCACACCAAGGCGATGGCCCCCCTCGGCGCCGCCAAGCTCGAACGCATCCTGCGCCGCTACCTGCGCGAGATTGCCGCGCCGGGTTGACGGCGCGGGCAAATGCTATGAGCCGCGCCTTGTAGCGGCGATGGAGTATCCGCTCTCGGCCCCAAGCAGACGGGGTTGCAGATACCGATCTCAATTCCTCGAGTATTTCGAACGAAAGAGGGTGGCGGACTCGGGGCATCACGCCAGCGGGCCAATGCATTTACACGACGAACATTGCGAGCGCCGCCACCGCCATCACCACGGTCGCCGCCCACCCGACGATCTTGAGTCCCACCGGCGCGACGAATGGGCCAAGATGCCTGCGGCTCGAAACGACTATCATCGTCGCAAACATCAATGGCACCGCAATCACGCCGTTCAGGACAGCGCTCCAGAACAGCGCCTTGATCGGGTCGATTGGCAGGAACAGCATGAGAAGCCCAAGTCCGAACGCGGCGACGATGACGCCGTAGAAAGCCATTGCATTCTGTGGCTTCTGTTCCAAGCCAATCCGCCAACCGCGCAATTCGCCGACAGCATAGGCGGCGGACCCGGCCAAGACTGGCAAGGCGAGCAATCCGGTACCGATGATGCCCAGACTGAACAGCAGGAAGGCGAACTCGCCCGCAATCGGCCGCAGCGCCTCCGCCGCTTGTGCGGAAGTCTCAATATTGGTGATTCCGGAGGTATGAAGCGTGACGGCCGTGGTCAGGACGACGAAGAAGGATATCAGGCTGCCAAAACCCATTCCGATGTAAGTGTCCCAGGCGATCCGGCTGAGTTCGGCGGGCGCGTTCTCCGGACGGTCAAGGAGCGTGCCGTCACCGGCAAGCGTCTCATCCTCCACCTCTTCCGCGCTCTGCCAAAAGAACATGTAGGGGCTGATCGTCGTGCCGAACACGGCGACGATCACGATCAATGCCTCGCGCGTGAAGGCGAAGCTTGGAAACAGTATTCCGCGTGCTACAGCAGCCCATTCGATGGTGACGGTGAATACCACGCCGACGTAGGCAAGCAGGGACAGCGTCAACCATTTCAGCACATGAACGTAGCGGTGATAGGGCACGAAGACCTGCAAGATGAGCGAGCCGGCAGCGAAAAAGATGGCGAAGACCGCCTCGCCCCAGCCGAGCAAAAGTTGCGCGGCGGCCCCCATTGCGGCGAGGTCTGCGCCGATGTTCACGGTGTTGGCAATGAACAGAAGAAGCACAATCACGCTGACCAGCCAGCGCGGCAAGACTCGGGTCATGTTTGCTGCGAGGCCTTCGCCGGTTACCCGGCCTATCCGCGCGCAGATCGACTGGATCGCCGTCACGAGCGGATAGGTGAGTGCGACTGTCCACATCAGGTCGAGACCGAACTGCGCGCCAACTTGGGAATGGGTCGCAATGCCGCCCGGATCGTCGTCCGCCGCACCGGTGATGAGGCCCGGCCCGAGGCGATGGAACCATGAAACCGTAGCAAGCCTACGCGGCGATTCGATCATTCCGCAATGCCCCTTCCGTGTGTGTCGTAGCCGCGCCCAGTGCTGGGCAGCCGCGAATGCCCCGCGAAACAACGCTCGCCGAAACAGCGGCATAACTGGCAGCGGTTGGCCAGTGGCTTCTCACATAGACTTGACCGAAGGGGAACCAGACCGAGAGTCTGCATAGAGCCGGCTAAGGCCTGACCGCCAGCGGAGCGCCACGGCCATTGTGGTGCACTGCGGACACAGGCGGCGCCCAAGTCGTCGGCGCTTTGCACACCTCTCGACGTTGCCGCCATGTGCGAATGGCCGGGCGAGTTAACCATACTTTCGATCGGGTTAACCGCGGAGATTTCCCAGCTATATTTCAATGGCTTGATCGCTTTCGCACGCGTGCGACATCAGACTTCGCACACCCGTCCGAACGGCGTTGGCTGGCCCGCGCGCGACCGAGCCCACCCGAGATTGTGCGTGAAAACCCATGGCCGACCCGGTAGCGTGGAGCCGCGCGCCGAGGGTCCTCACATCCCATGCAGATTTACCTGCCCATCGCCGAGATCTCCGTCAATGCCTTCCTCCTGCTCGGGATTGGCGGCATGGTCGGGGTGCTTTCGGGCCTGTTCGGCGTGGGCGGCGGCTTCATCCTGACGCCGCTGCTGTTCTTCCTCGGCATCCCGCCAGCGGTGGCGGTGGCCTCGGCCGCGAACCAGATCGCCGGCTCGTCGTTCTCGGGGCTGCTGGTGCACCTGCGGCGCAAGACCGTCGACATCAAGATGGGCGTCGTGCTGCTGGTCGGGGGCATCCTCGGCTCGGCGGGGGGCGTGCAGATCTTCGCGCTGCTGCGCCGTCACGGCCAGTTCGAGCTGGTGGTCAGCCTGCTCTACGTGGTCCTGCTCGGCACGATCGGCGCGCTGATGCTCGTGGAGAGCCTGCGCGCGCTGCGCCGGCGCAACGACCCGAACGCGCCGCCGAACCCGCGCAAGCGCCACACCTGGGCGCACGGCCTGCCGCTGAAGATGCGGTTTCGCACCTCCCAGCTCTACGTCAGCGCGATCCCGCCGTTCGTCATCGGATTTCTCGTGGGGATTCTCGCCGCGATCATGGGTGTGGGTGGCGGCTTCATCATGGTGCCGGCGATGATCTACATGATCGGGATGCCGACCAAGGTCGTCATCGGCACGTCGCTGTTCCAGTTCCTGTTCGTCACCGGGTTCACCACGCTGCTGCAGGCGGTGCAGAACAAGTCGGTGGACGTGGTGCTGACGCTGCTGCTGCTGGTCGGCGGCGTGATCGGGGCGCAGGTCGGGGCCAACCTCGCGACCCGGCTGCGCGCCGAGCAGCTGCGGATCCTGCTCGCGCTGCTGGTCCTCGGCGTGGGAGTGCGGCTGCTGCTCGAGCTGGTGCTGCCGCCGGGGGAGTTCTATTCGATCTCGGCGCGGCTGTGATCGCGGGCCTGCTCCTGGCGCTGGTGCTCGCCGCGCCTGCGGCGGCGCAGACCGTGGTCACCGGCATCTCCACCGACAATATCGCGTTGACCGCCAATTTCACCGGCTCGGAGGTGCTGGTTTTCGGCGCGATCCGCCGCGACGCGCCGATCCCGGTCGGCGAGGCGACCATCGACATCGTCGTCACCCTGTCCGGGCCGCCTCGCACCGTGATCGTTCGGCGCAAGGAGCGCCGTTTCGGCATCTGGGTCAACACCGAGGGCGTGCGCGTGCGGCAGGCCCCGAGCTACTATGCGCTCGCCTCCACCCGCCCGCTGGCGGAGATCCTGACCGAAACCGAGCGGCTGCGCTGGCAGATCGGCCTCGACCAGGCGGTGCGGCGCGTCGGGGCCCATTCCACGCTCGCCGACACCTCCGCGTTCACCGAGGCCATGGTTCGCCTGCGCCTCGCCGACGGACTTTTCGTCCAGATGGAGAGCGGGGTGCAACTCGCCGAGGAGACGCTGTTTCAGACCCGCTTCACGCTTCCGACCAACCTGGTCGAAGGGGCCTACGCCGCGGAGTTCTTCCTGGTGCGCGACCGCGCGGTGATCAGTTCGGGCGAGACGACGATCACCGTTCAGAAGGCGGGGCTGGAGCGCTGGCTCTACAACCTCGCGCAGGATCGCCCGCTCGGCTACGGCGTGCTGTCCGTCGCACTCGCGCTGGCCGCCGGCTGGCTCGCCGCAACCGCGTTTCGCCTCGGCAAACGCTAGTCTAGCGCGCCTCTCCACATCGTTGCGCGTTCGGCGATTGGCGCGAACGTTCAATGTTGCCAGAGATTGGGTAGAAGCGCACGGTCGGACTTTTTTAGTAATCTTCGCGATAAAAATGACTGATGAAATCCTAAGGAGGTCAAAATGATCCGTTTTATCTATGGCGATGAGCTCGATCGTTTTCCTTATCTGAAAAAAACCATGTTTCTTGATCGTGCGGAACAGTTCAAGAACCGACTAGATTGGGATGTTTCCGTCACTGATACTGGGGAGGAGATTGACGAATACGACGCGCTGAACCCGCTCTACGTGATCTGGGAAGGCGCGGACGGCCGCCACGCCGGCTCGATGCGCGGCCTGCCGACGGTGGGGCGGACAATGACGGCGGAGCACTTCCTGCACCTGACCGACGGGGTGCGGATCGAGAGCCCGCTGATCTGGGAGGTGACGCGGTTCTGTCTCGCGCCCGGAGCCGGCCCCAACGTGGCGGCGGGGCTGATGCTGGCGGGCTGCGAGCTCGGCCTGCGGTTCGGGCTCGAGCAGGTGCTTGGGGTGTTCGATGCGCGGATGTCGCGGATCTACGGACGGATCGGCTTCTCGCCGGACGTGATCGGGACCGAGGGCGAAGGACGGGATGCGATCGCGGTCGGGATCTGGACCTTCACCGACGCGGCGCGGCGGGCGATCGCGACGCGCTCGGGCATTCCGGTGGCGCTGGCGGAGCGGTGGTTCGACGATGCCTTCAGCCCGAACCTGCCGGCGGAAGCCGCAGCCTGACGCTGGCCCCCGCCGCCGCGCCCCGGTAAGACCGGGGCGGTGGCGGCGGGGGCACGGACCCTTTGGACTTCTCGGCGGACCAGGCGGCGGCGCGTGGGCGGATCCTCGACCTGCTGCGCGGGGCGGGCGTCGATCTCGCCGCGGCCGCGCTCCTGCCCGAAGGCGCGCCGCAGAAGGCGCTGGCGGTGCTGGGGCGCGCGGGCTCGGGCAAGACCGCGTTGCTGGCGCATCTGGTCGAGGGCCTGCTCGCGGCCGGGGTCGAGCCGGTCTCGGGCGACTGGGAGAGCCGGCGTGGCGGTGCGCGGCGCACCGTCGCGGTGCTCGCGCCCACCAACAAGGCGGCGAGCGTGCTGCGCGCGCGCGGCGTGCCAGCCACCACGATCCACCGGGTGCTCTACACGCCGCTCTACCATCCCGACTACGAGGCGATCGCCGAATGGCTGACCGGCAAGGCCGAGCGGCCGAAGGTCGACGGCCTGAGCGAGACCGCGCTCGACCGGGCGATGGCCTCCTATCGCACGCACCGGTCGATCCCGGGCGCGCTTGCGGCGGCGGGGCTGCGCGGCTCGGACTTCATCAAGGGCTGGAAGCGGCGCGACGAGCCGCTCGACATCGGGCTGGTCGACGAGGCCTCGATGCTGGATGCCCGCCAGTTCGAGGATCTCGACGCGCTCTGCCGAACCCTTATCCTGTTCGGCGACCCGGCGCAGCTGGCGCCGGTGGGCGGCGGCGGCGCGATGGTGTTCGACGGCCTGCCGGAGGAGCGCAAGCTGACGCTGGCGCGGGTGCACCGCCAGGCGGCGGGCAATCCGATCGTCGATCTGGCCCATGCGCTGGCCGATCCCGAGGTGGAGTTCCGCGACTTCGAGGACATGGTGCGCGCCGCGGCCGCGCGGGACGAGCGGGTGGTCATCGCGCAGCGGGTCGATGCCGACGCGATGGCGCGCGCGCCGGTGCTGGTGTGGCGCAACGCCACGCGGGTGCGGCTGATCGAGGCGTTCCGCCGCGCGCACGGCGCCCCGCTCGACGGGCTGCTGCCGGGCGAGCCGCTGGTCTGCGACGGGATCGAGCTGCCGCTCAAGCATCGCCGCAAGCGCATCGATCTCGAGGCGCGCGGCCTGATCAAGGGCGCGCAGGCCATCTACCTCGGTCCCGGGCGGCAGGCGGGCTTCGCACGGCTCTGGCTGCCCGGGGCCGAGGAGCCGCAGATCGGGGTGGCGAGCATCATCCAGATCGAGAGCCCGGGCGCGGAGGAGCCGTTCATCCCCACCGCCGCGACCATGGGCGCGGTGTTCCTGCACGGGGCCGCGGTCACGATCCACAAGGCGCAGGGCTCGCAGTGGCCGGACGTCCAGGTCTTTGCCCCGGACCTGTGGGCGGCGGCGCAGTCGGGACGCGCCGAGGCGGGCCTCGCGCTGTGGAAGCGGCTTGCGTACGTCGCGATCACCCGGGCCGAGGAACGCCTGCTTTGGGTGACGCGCTACGCGCTGGCCCGGCCCGTGGCGCCGCTGACCGTCGCGGACCTGGCGCGGACGCGGTCGGTGCTGACCGCGGCGCCGTGACAGAGGTCGTACGACCGTGACCGGACCTCGCGTAGCTGGCCGCGGCGTCGCGGGTGCGTCTATGGGCTGAACAGAAAGTGCAGCACGTCGCCCTCCGCGACGCGATAGGTCTTGCCTTCGGCGCGCATGCGGCCCGCCTCCTTGGCGGCCTGCTCGCCGCCGAGGCCGACGAAATCGGCGTAGGCGATGGTTTCCGCCCGGATGAAGCCGCGCTCGAAGTCGCCGTGGATCACCCCGGCCGCCTGCGGCGCGCTGGTCCCCGCCGGGATCGTCCAGGCGCGCGCCTCCTTCGGCCCGACGGTGAAGTAGGTCTGCAAGCCGAGCAGCGCGTAGCCGGCGCGGATCAGCCGGTCGAGCCCCGCCTCCTCCAGCCCGATCGCGGCCAGGAACTCGGTGCGTTCCGCGTCGTCGAGCTGTGCGATCTCCTCCTCGATCGCCGCCGAGATAACCACGCAACCGGCGCCCTCGGCCGCGGCCTTGGCGGCGACCGCCGCCGCATGCGCGTTCCCCGCCGCCGCCGCCGCTTCCTCGACGTTGCAGACGTAGAGCACCGGCTTTGCCGTCAGCAATTGCAGGCCACGCCAGGCCTTGGCGTCCTCGGCGATCACCGGGACGCTGCGAGCCGGGCGTCCCACCTCGAGCGCCGCCCGAGCGGCGTCGAGCAGCCGCGCCTGGTCGGCGGCGTCCTTGTCGCCGCCCTTGAGCTTGCGCGCCAGCCCCGCCACCCGCCGCTCGACGCCCTCGAGATCGGCGAGCATCAGCTCGGTCTCGACCGTTTCGGCGTCCGCGACCGGATCGACCCGCCCCTCGACGTGGGTCACGTCATCGTCTTCGAAGCAGCGCAGAACGTGGGCGATGGCGTCGCACTCGCGGATGTTGGCGAGAAACTGGTTGCCGAGCCCCTCGCCCTTGGACGCGCCGCGCACGAGGCCGGCGATGTCGACGAAGGTCATCCGGGTGGGGATGACCGCCTTCGACTTCGCGATGGCGGCGAGCCGCTCTAGCCGCGGGTCGGGAACGTTCACCTCGCCGACGTTCGGCTCGATGGTGCAGAACGGGAAGTTCGCCGCCTGCGCCGCGGCGGTCCGGGTCAGCGCGTTGAACAGCGTCGACTTGCCGACATTCGGCAGCCCCACGATCCCGGTCCTGAACCCCATGTCGCCGTTTTCCCCGCCTGAGTCGCAAATACCGGTCACGCGATCGGGCTTGCACCCATAGGGCGGGATCACAAGACCCCGCGCTGACCCGCCGGGTCAAAATCCGGTTCAGGTCGCTCGCAGCAACATTAACTCTTGCTCGGAAGTGTTCAGTTCCAATTGGAGCGGGCGAAGGGCTTCGAACCCTCGACCCCCAACCTTGGCAAGGCGTCCCTCGTCAAGATCGCCCAGTAAAGACACGTAAAGACACGATTTTTAGCTCCTAGGCGCAGCCCCAGCCGTAGCGTAAACCCCGGTAAAGGCACGTAACGGCGCTAAGGACGCAAATACTGCGCCCCATTGCGCCCCAAGGGGTGAAGTATGGTCCTGACAGAGTTAATGGTCAAGCGGATGCGGCCGCCAAGTGGTGGTGGCAGGTTGGAGATCGCGGACAGCTTGGCTACGGGCCTTGTGCTTCGGGTCGCACGGTGCGGAGCAAAGGCTTGGTCTGTGGAATAAAAGGAGCCTGGCGAGGGCGGCGTGACATCCACCGGGCGACCAAAGAAGGGCGGTAGTCGCAGGCTGACACTCGGGACATGGCCGGCAATGTCGCTGGCGAACGCACGGGCCGCTGCGGCGGACGCAGGGCGGCAAGCCGCCACCGGGGCGGACCCGCGCCGAGCCCGCGTGCAATCGGCCTGCAACTCGGCGCTGCGGTCGCTGCGGTCGCTGCGACAATGGTGAAGCAAGCGAAGATTTCCTCCGCGCCGAACATGGACCGGGTGTTGAAGCTGCATGTGTTCCCTTCGCTCGGGCACCGCCCGATCGACGGCATTACGTGGGCAGACGTCCGCCTGCTCCTCGACGACCTGATCGCCCAGAACAAGGAAGGGACGGCGAGGGAAGCCCGAAAGCACCTTTCGCGTGGTAAGGGCGCCGGCATAACCGG
>JANOEW010000295.1:0-9823 GCA_031413475.1 Amaricoccus sp. | reverse complement strand
GCGGCAGTCCACGACCATGTCCGCTCCCCGGGGCAGGCCGCGGGGATAGGCGAAGGACTGCAGCGTCACCGCGAGACCGCCATCCGCGTCCTCAGGGGCAAACCAGCGGGCGAGTTCGGCGCGCAGCTCGTGCGGCGTCATCGCGGAGGTGTCGATCAACACGTCGGCGCGCGCGCGGAGCGGCGCGAGCAGCGCCATCTCGCGCTCGATGCCGACGAGGGGTGTCTCCCGCGGGCTCGACGGATGCCGGCGCCGCGTTTCGCTGTAGCGCGCAATCAGCACCCCGGGCGCGCAGTCGACGAAGACGAGCACCGGACGGACCCGGCCGCGCGCCGATCTCATCGAGCAGCCCGGTCAGCGCGTCCACGGCGAAGTCGCGGTTGCGGGGATCGACGCCGATCACGAGCGGCTGGCTCATCGGCGGGCCCGCGATCAGCCGCGGCATAAGCGACAGGGGCAGATTGTCGATGGCCTCGAAGCCGAAGTCTTCCAGCGCGCGGATCGCGGTCGTCCGGCCGGAGCCCGCGGGGCCCGTCACGACGACGATATCCTGACCCGCTCCGGGGCCGTTCGAGGGTTCCACGCCTGCTCGCTTCCGCCGCTGGCCGCCTGCACTTTAGTTTGCCAGCCCGCACCGCAACAACTGGACCAAGACTGCCTCCAGATTGGGGACGTCGCGGCCGAATATCAACCCGATTTGCACGTCAAAGTAACCGATGTCACGTGGATGTGGCATCCGCGCCGCGGGCGCGTGGTCGAGGTCGACCGCAAGTGCGAGCACGGCCTCCTCGACCGGCTCGGCGCGCAGCAGGCCGACGCCTCGGGCTTCGACGAGGCCCCGCAATGCGGGCGGCGCCGAGGAGACGAGCGACGGGCCCCGACGAGAGATCAGGACGCGGTCATCGGCCACGAGCCGGGCCCCCAGCGCCATCAGCCGCAGCGCGAGGCCCGACTTTCCCGCGCCGGAGGTCCCGAGGATCAGCAGCCCGCGTCCGTCCATCGCAACGACCGAAGCGTGGAGGTTGAGCGGCTGGTTCCGACTCACGGCCGGCTCCGTCCGACGCGCGAGGGCGGCGCCTTCCGATTTCCCGCGATGCGAAAACAAGCGAACATCGATCCCAACACGGAGAGACAGGGGCCCGGGCGCATTTATGACATTGATTTGGCGCCGGCTCCATCTTGCGAGGTCGGGTCCCGACGAAGCGTGCTATAGACCTTTTGGACGGTTCGCCTCCATGGCGGCCGTCGCGGCGAAAGGCCGCAGGGCCTTAACTGGTTCGACCGTCGACGGCGCGGTCGCGAGAAGGAGTATGATGGTATGAGCGAAATGTGCATCGGCCCGCGCCAGTCACTCGAGGCGATCGGTCTGGATGATCCGGGCCGCATCCACTGGAACCTGACCGAGCCTGCGCTGATGCAGGCGGCCGTCGTCCGCGGCGAGGGCGAGATCGGCCAGGGTGGCACGCTGCTCGTCGCCACCGGCAAGCACACCGGCCGCAGCCCGAGGGACAAGTTCGTCGTGCGCGAGCCCGGCGTCGAGCCGAATGTCTGGTGGGAGAACAACGCGTCGCTGGCGCCTGAGGCGTTCGACCGCCTGCACGCCGACATGCGCGCCCACGTCCGCGGGGGCGAGTTGTTCGTGCAGGATCTCTATGCCGGGGCCGATCAGGCGCACCGGCTGAACGTGCGGGTGGTCACCGAGCTCGCCTGGCACGGGCTGTTCATCCGCCACCTGCTGCGCCGGCCCGACCCGGCCGAACTCGCCGGTTTCGCGCCGGGGTTCACCATTCTCAACTGTCCGAGCTTCAAGGCGGATCCCGCGCGCCACGGCGTGCGCTCCGAGACGGTGATCGCGATCTCGTTCGCCCAGCGGCTGGTGCTGATCGGCGGCACCGCCTACGCCGGCGAGAACAAGAAGGCCGTGTTCACCATCCTCAACTACCTGTTGCCCGAAGCCGGCGTGATGCCGATGCACTGTTCGGCCAACCACGCGCTCGGTGACCCCGCCGACGTCGCTGTGTTCTTCGGGCTGTCGGGCACCGGCAAGACCACGCTGTCGGCCGATTCCGCGCGCGTGCTGATCGGCGACGACGAGCACGGCTGGTCGGACGCGGGCACGTTCAACTTCGAGGGCGGCTGCTACGCCAAGACCATCCATCTGTCGCGCGAGGCCGAGCCCGAGATTTTCGCCACCACGACCCGCTTCGCCACCATCGTCGAGAACATGGTCTTCGATCCGGCGTCCAAGGCGCTCGACTTCGACGACGACAGCCTGACCGCGAACACCCGCTGCGCCTATCCGCTCGAGGCGATCTCGAACGCCTCGCCGACCGCGCGCGGCGGCCAGCCGAAGAACATCGTCATGCTGACCTGCGACGCGTTCGGGGTGCTGCCGCCGCTCGCGCGGCTGACCCCGGCGCAGGCGATGTATCACTTCCTGTCGGGCTTCACCTCCAAGGTCGCTGGCACCGAACGTGGCGTCACCGAACCCTCGCCCACCTTTTCGACCTGCTTCGGCGCGCCGTTCATGCCGCGCCGGCCCGAGGTCTACGGGGCCATGTTGCGCGAACGCATCGGTCAGGCGGGCGCCGCCTGCTGGCTGGTGAACACCGGTTGGACCGGCGGGGCCTACGGGACCGGCCGGCGCATGCCGATCGCCGCCACGCGCAGCCTGCTCGCGGCGGCGTTGAGCGGCGCGCTGGACGCCGGGCCCTTCCGCCGCGACCCGTACTTCGGCTTCGACGTCCCGGTCGCCGCGCCCGGCGTCGACCCCGCGCTGCTGAACCCGCGCACCACCTGGGCCGATCCGGCGGCCTACGACACGCAGGCGGCGCGGCTGGTGGCGATGTTCGTCGACAACTTTGCCCAGTATGAGGCACATGTCGGCGACGACGTCCGCGCGGCGGCTGTCCGCGCCGCCTGAACCGGCTGCGGGCATCGACCCCGCATGGCGGTTCCTGCGCACGATCCGATCCTGAAACGACAGAGGCCTGCCGCAACGTCCGGCAGGCCTTCGTCGTAACGCCCGTCGGCACCATGGTGCTCCGCGGCGGAGTTCTCGATCAAACGACCGGCAGTCGGTCGGCGCTCAGAGGCCGCCTTCGCGCTGGAGTTTCTTGCGCGCCAATTTGCGCGCGCGGCGCACGGCCTCGGCGCGCTCGCGCGCCTTCTTCACGGAGGGCTTCTCGAAATGCTGCTTGAGCTTCATCTCGCGGAACACGCCTTCGCGCTGCAGCTTCTTCTTCAGAGCGCGCAGCGCCTGATCGACGTTGTTGTCACGAACCATCACCTGCACGGGTAGTCACCACCTTTCAGTCGGAATGTTTCGAAAATCGGCAGGAGCGGGCTATATATCGAAGCGACGCCGGACTGTCCACCCGAGACGCGGCAAAATCGAAGGAGCGGCACCGAGATGTCCACGAGCGATGCGGTTCCCGGCGAAGCAGACCATATCGCGGCGACGCGCGCGGCGGTGGTGGCGGCTGCGCTGCCCCATGTGGCCTTCGACGGCTGGACCGACCGCACCATAGCAGTGGCGGTCGAGGACGCGGGCGTGGACGCCGGCCTCGCCCGGCTCGCCTTTCCCCGCGGCGGCATCGACCTCGCGCTTGCATACCACGATCTCAAGGACGCCGAGCTGGCGCGGCGGCTCGCATCCGAGGATCTGCTCGGCCTGCGCTTTCGCGACCGGATCGCCCACGCCGTCGCGTTGCGGCTGGAGATCATCGAGGCCGATCGGGAAGCCGTGCGCCGCGCCGCCGCGCTGTTCGCGCTGCCGAACCACGCCGCCGAGGGCGCGCGCGCGATCTGGCGGACCGCCGACACGATCTGGACCGCGCTCGGCGACGAAAGCCGCGACTATAACTGGTATACCAAGCGCACCACGCTCTCGGCGGTTTTTTCCTCCTGCCTGCTCTACTGGCTGGGCGACGCCTCGCCGAACGCTTCCGCCACCCGCGAATTTATCCACCGCCGCATCGACAACGTGATGAGTTTCGAGGAGGTCAAGTCGCGCGTTGCTGCAAACCCGATCGCGGCCGCCTTGCTCAAGGGCCCGCAGCGGCTGCTTGACCGCGTCCGCGCCCCCGACGATACTTCGGGCTCCGCGCTGCCCGGACGCTGGCGGCGCAACTCCTGAGCACGACGCGGAGCCGGCCATGGCCCTCGGCAAGACGATTTCGACCTGGGTCGACGGCCGCTGGCACGATGGCGATCTGCCCGTCATGGCCGCAGCCGACCACGGCGCCTGGCAGGGCACGCTGGTCTTCGACGGCGCGCGCGCCTTCGAGGGTGTGACGCCCGACCTCGACCTGCACTGCGCCCGCATCGTCAGGTCCGCGCAGGCGATGGGCATGACCGCGCCGGTGACGGCCGGCGAGATCGAGGCGATCATCCGCGCGGGCGTGCGGCGCTATCCGGCGGACGCGCAGCTTTACCTGCGGCCGATGATGTGGTCGCGCGATTGCTCGCCGGCCTTCGTCGACCCGCTGCCGGACTCCACGGCCTTCGTCGTCTGCATCGAGGACATTCCGATGACGGCGCCCGGCGGGCCGATGGCGCTGACCGTCTCACCCTACCGCCGGCCGCGGCCCGACATGGCGCTGACCGAGGCCAAGGCCGGCTGCCTCTACGCCAACAACGGCCGTATTGTCGCCGAGGCGCGCCGCCGCGGCTTTCACAACGCGCTGTCGCTCGACGTCGAGGATCATGTCGCCGAAACCGCGATGACCAACGTTTTTCTGGTCCGCGACGGCGTCGTGTTCACGCCGGTCCCGAACGGCATGTTTCTCGCCGGCGTCACCCGCGCCCGCGTCATCGGCCTGCTGCGCGGCGACGGCGTCGCGGTGATCGAGGCCCCGCTCGCCGTCGCCGATTTCGCTGCGGCCGACGAGATCTTCACCACCGGAAACGCCAACAAGGTCATGCCAGTGACCCGCTTCGAGGACCGTGCGCTGCCCTCGACCGCGATGATGGCGCGGGCGCGCGCGCTTTACTGGGATTTTGCGCACCATCAGCGGCAGGCCGCGTGAGGCCCGACGCCGACCTGCCCGACACGATGCGCGTGGTCGAGATCGCGGGGTCGGGCGGACCTGAGGTCCTGCGGCCCGCGACCCGCCCCGTGCCCCGGCCCGGCCCCGGCGAGATCCTGATCCACGTGCACGCCGCCGGGGTCAATCGCCCCGACGCGCTGCAACGCGCCGGCGCCTACGCACCCCCTCCGGACGCCTCTGACCTGCCGGGTCTCGAGGCCGCGGGCGACGTGGCGGCGGTCGGGCCCGGCGCTGGCCGCTGGCGTCCAGGCGACCGGGTCTGCGCGCTGCTCCCGGGCGGCGGCTACGCCGAATACGCGCTGACGTCCGAGGCCCACGCCCTGCCGATCCCCGGCGATCTGTCGATGATCGAGGCAGCCGCGCTGTGCGAAACCTTCTTCACGGTCTGGCACAACGTCTTTGAACGTGGCCGCCTGCAGGGCGGCGAGACCTTCCTCGTGCACGGCGGATCCTCGGGCATCGGCACGACCGCGATCCAGCTCGCGAGCGCCCGCGGCGCGCGGGTCTTCGCCACAGCCGGCAGCGCCGAGAAATGCGCCGCCTGCGTCGCCCTCGGGGCGGAGCGCGCGATCAACTATCGCGACGAGGACTTCGTCGCCGCGACCCAGGCCGCGACCGGGCGCAGAGGGCTCGACCTGATCCTCGACATGGTCGGCGGCGACTATCTCGCCCGCGACCTGCGCGCGCTCGCATTCGACGGCCGGCTGGTGATGATCGCCTTCCTCGGCGGCGCCAAAGCCGAGCTCAACTTCGCCCAGGTGATGACGCGCCGCCTCACGCTGACCGGCTCGACCCTGCGCCCACAGTCGGTCGAGGCGAAAGCGCGGATCGCGGCGGCGCTCGAAGCCGAGGTCTGGCCCTTGCTCGCGTCCCGCCGCATTGCCCCGGTGATCGACCAGACCTTCCCGCTCGAGGCCGCCGCCGCCGCCGCCCACGCCCGCATGGAAAGCTCGGCCCATATCGGCAAGATCGTGCTCGCGGTCGTCTGACCGCCCCCGCTCGGCGGCGCCCCCGGTTTGCGCGCAAGCCGCGGGACGCCGCGTCCGCAGCCGACCGATATACTGCGCCGACCGCCCGCCGCCGGAGGCAGCGCTTGACCTCGATCCATCGCCGCATGACCGCCGCCGACTGGGGCCTGCTGGTCGCCCTGTCCGTGCTGTGGGGCGGTTCGTTCTTCTTCAACCAGGTGGCGGCCGCCGACTTGCCGCCGCTGACCGTCGCGGCGGTGCGCGTCGCGCTGGCGGCCGCGGCGCTCTGGGCGACGATGCTGGCGATCGGCGTTCGAATGCCCTGCCGCCCGGCCGTGCTGGGGGCGTTCTTCGGCATGGGGTTTCTGAACAACGCGGTCCCGTTCACGCTGATCGTCTGGAGCCAGACCCAGATCGCCTCAGGCGTGGCCGCGATCCTGAACGCGAGTACGCCGCTCTTCACCGTGCTTCTCGCCCATGTCCTGACCCGCGACGAGCGGCTGACCCCGGCGCGGCTCGCCGGCGTGATCGTGGGTTTTCTCGGCGTCGCGGTGATGATGGGCGGCGCGGTCCTCGGCGGGTCCGGCCTGGTGTTGCTCGCACAGGCGGCCTGCCTCGCCGGCGCGGTCTCCTATGCGCTCGCCAGCCTCTGGGGCAGGCGCTTCCGGACGCTCGGCGTGCCGCCGCTGGCGACCGCGGCGGGGCAGCTTTCCGCGTCGAGCCTGATCTTGCTGCCGCTCGCGGCGCTGGTCGACCGACCCTGGAGCCTGCCGGCGCCGGGCGCGGCGGCGATCGTGAGCCTTGGCGGCGTCGCCGTCCTGTCGACCGCGCTGGCCTATGTGGTCTATTTCCGGTTGCTCGCACGGGCCGGCGCCACGAACCTGATGCAGGTGACCTTGCTAATCCCGGTCACCGCGATCCTGCTCGGCGTCGGCGTGCTCGGTGAGTCGCTTCTGCCGCGTCATCTCGCCGGGATGGCGCTAATCGGCCTCGGGCTCGCCGCGATCGACGGGCGGGTGTTCGAGTTGCTGCGGCGCCGGCCCGCGGCGTAGCCGTCGCGCTACCAGAGGTCTTCCGGCCGGCCCTTCCCCAGCGCCTCGGCGATCCGCGCCCGGGTGGCGCGGGTGGTCGCCTCCGGCAGGTTCTCCGGGTCGAAAAACCCGGCCGCGCGGATTTCGGCGCTGGCGACGACCACGCCCGGCGCCTGGCGGACGTCGCGGGCCACGAACACGGCGATATGATCCCGCCGTCCAGTGGTGCGATGATGGTAGAGGTGCAGCAGCGACATTTCGCCGGCGATGACCAGGCCGGCCTCCTCGCGCACCTCGCGCAGCGCCGCCTGACGCGCCGTCTCGTCTGCCTCGACGGCCCCGCCGGGCAGGTGCCAGCCGGGCAGGTAGGTATGTCGCACCAGCAACACCCGCCCTGCCGGATCCAGCGCAACCAGCCGCACGCCCAGCGTAATCGGAGCGCGGAACAGATTCGTCGCCCGGATCAGGGCATTTCCGGCCCAGAGGCGCAGTCCGGCAAGCGGGTGGCGACCGGGCGGCAGGTCACGGGGGTTCGGGTCACGACGGGTCTGCATCGCGCGGCGGTTCCTCGATTGGCGGAGTATGGCGCGGGGGCCGAGCGGCGTCGCAAGCCAGCGTCACGGCGCCCGCGGCAGCGTGATCGCCTCGTGCGCCCGGCACGCCCCGCGCAGGACGTCAGCGCCGCAGTTCCGCGGCTCGAGCTCGCGCGACAGGCAGATCCGCACCTCGCGCAGCAGACCGTCGCGGCAGGTCGCCACCATCGCATCGGGCGAAAGTCCGGGATTAGCGGCGGCGAAGGCCGCCTCGATCGCGTCCGGCGTCATGCGACCGCCGACCGGGGGCAGCGTTAGCAGCCCGAAGGCGAAGCGTGACACCGCGAAATACGCCTCGGCCGCGAGCCCGGTGCACCGACCGTGTTTCTGCCACTGATACCGGGCAAGCCCGCCCGACCCCACCACATCGGCCATAGCTTCGGTCTGCCGGCGCGTGGGATCGGCGTGGGGGGTGTCGCACGCCTCCGGCCAGCCGGTCTCGTGCTGCGGCCAGAGGCCGTGCAGCACGAAGCCGAGGTCGCGCTCCGGCGCGCATTGCTCGGCCCCGCCGTCCGCCTCGGTCGCGCACCAGCTCGGCGACCAGGACAACGCGAGCAGATAATAGGCGAACTCCGCCGCGCGCGCCGGCGGCGCGGCGGACAGCAGCAGCGCCGCCGCGATCAGTCCCCGAAGCATCGAATACCTCTTTATCATCGCGCGCCCCACCCCTATATACCGCCTGAATTCTCGACGGAAACCGACCTTCGCGCTCCGGCGCACCCGAGTTTTCGGCTCGGGGACCCGATGTTCGCGATAGGGATGAGGCTCATGACGCTTCCGCTGATGCAAAAGGCCACCGCCGTCTGGCTGGTCGACAACACCACGCTCACCTTCCGCCAGATCGCCGAATTCTGCGGCCTGCACGAGCTCGAGGTGAATGGCATCGCCGACGGCGAGGTAGCGCAGGGAATCAAGGGCTTCGATCCGATCGTCAACCGTCAGCTCACCCCGGAGGAGATCCGGCGCTGCGAGACCGATCCCAAGGCCGATCTGCGGCTGATGAAGAACCCGGCCGCCGAGGGCGAGACCAAGCGCAAGGGTCCGCGCTACACGCCGCTCTCCAAGCGCCAGGAGCGACCGGCCGCCATCGCCTGGCTGGTGAAGTTCCATCCCGAGCTGTCGGACGGGGCGATCGGCAAGCTCGTCGGCACCACCAAGCCCACGATCCAGTCGATCCGCGACCGCAGCCACTGGAACATGTCCAATATCGCCCCGGTCGACCCGGTGGCGCTCGGCATGTGCCGCCAGTCCGAGCTCGACGCCGCCGTCGCCCGGGCCGTGGCGAAATCGGCCCAGCCCGGCGCGGTCCTGTCCGCCGACGAGCGCACGAAGCTGGTGTCGACCGAGCAGTCGCTCGCCATGGAACCCGAGCCGCGACGTCCGTCCAACATGTCCGGCCTTGAGAACTTCACGCTCGGGTCCGGGCGCGGCGAGGGCCGAACCTCGCGCGAGGGCGCCCGCGCCGACGCCGAGAGCCTGTTCAAGCTCGCGCCGACTCCGGACGAAGACGAATGAGCCGGTGACCGGGCTGGAGATGCGGCGGGAGATGCGGCGCGCATGAAAAATTCGACTCGCGTCGAATGACAAACCGTGATGATTTTATTAGATTATTCGACGGGTCGGATGGATGCAGAATCTTTTGACGACGGTCGTGCTATGTCTTGTTTTGGGGTTCGCGCCCGCCGCCTGTTCCCGACGTGAGGAACCGGTGGTGGTTGTCGATGATGGGTCGGGGCGGACCGAGGTCGCCTCTGCAGAGTCCGCTGACCAGGACGGCGTTCCCAAGGCGGCGGTCTACGCCGGCGCTGCGACCTTCGGCATCGCGGCCGGCATCCTGCTGATCACCGCGGCCGGGTCGGCGCTGCTGATCGGGAGCAACATGTCCGGCCCCTGAGACGGTATCCGGGTGATTGACTCGGCGACCGAGGGATTCCGTGCAGGAATCTAAGGCGTTAAGATTCCAGCAATCAGAAACGGGGACAGGCATGGCGCAGTTTGTCGGGCTTCTCTACGTGGAGGAGTTGCAGGCGGGCTATCTGTCAACGGCGGAGGAATTTCAGGCCAGCGGGGCGGAGCCCCACCGGTTCTTCGCCTGGCTCAAACAGATTCCCCACGATCGTTTGGCCGATGAGCGCAACTCGGGCGGCAGTATCCAAGTCCGTCTGAGTGAAGGGGCCTCC
>JANOEW010000294.1:0-4879 GCA_031413475.1 Amaricoccus sp. | reverse complement strand
AGCTGCGGATCGGCGACGCGCTGACCGAGGGCGAGGCGCTGCGCTTCACCGGCATCCCGTCGTTCGCGCCGGAGCTGCTGCAGACCGTGCGGGCGTGCGACCCGATGAAGGCGAAGCACCTGGAGAAGGCGCTGACGCAGTTCGCCGAGGAGGGCGCCTCCAAGCTGTTCAAGCCGACGGTCGGCTCGGGCTGGATCGTGGGCGTGGTCGGGCCACTGCAGTTTGACGTGCTGGCGAGCCGGATCGAGCTCGAATACGGGCTGCCGGTTCGCTTCGAGCCGACGCAGTTCACCTCGGCGCGCTGGGTGTCGGGGCCGCGCGAGAAGATCGAGGCGTTCGTGAAGGCGAACAAGGGTCAGATGGCCGAAGATCACGATGGCGACCCGGTCTACATGACCCGGCTGCAATGGGACATCGACCGGGTGGCGCGCGACTACCCGGACATCCAGCTGACGGCGACCAAGGCGATGATGGTCTGAAGCCCGCTCTGGATGGGATGACGGAAATCGGCTAGCCCCGAACTTCACGAAGCGAAAGCCCCAAGCGTGCGTCCGACCGCCCTGCCCTGCCCTGCCCGCCGATGATCCCCGGTTCGGTCCCCGGCTGGTTCGTCGTCGTCGCCCACGTCGCGCTGCAGGCCTTCTTCATCGGCCGGGCGCTGCTGTGGCCGCAGCGCGAGCCGGCGGCGCGCATGGCCTGGGTGGTGGTGATCCTGGTTGCCCCGGTCGTGGGCATGATGTTCTATGTGCTGTTCGGCGAGACCAACATCGGGCGGCGGCGGATCGCGCGGCTGCGTGCGGCGCTGGCGCGGTTGCCGTCGTTCGACGCGCTGGCGACGCACGAGGGCGAGCGCGAGGTCGATCTGCCGGCGCGGCTCGCGCCGCTGTTCCGGATGGGCGAATCGATCAGCGGATTTCCCCCGGTCGGCGGCAACAGCGGCGACTTGCTGGCGAACTCGGACGCGGCGATCGACGCGATCATCGCCGACATGGACGCGGCGATCGACCACGTCCATCTGATGTTCTACATCTGGCTGCCGGACGGCAACGGGCTGAAGGTGGTCGCGGCGGCCAAACGCGCCGCGGCGCGGGGGGTCACGGTGCGGGCGATGGCCGACGATCTCGGCTCGCGGCTGCTGATCCGCTCGCCGCACTGGCAGGCCATGGCCGACTCGGGCGTCCTTCTGGCCCGGGCGTTGCCGATCGGCTTCATCCTGCTGCGCCCACTGAAGGGGCGCATCGACATGCGAAACCACCGCAAGATCGTGGTGGTGGACAACCGGGTCACCTATTGCGGCAGCCAGAACTGCGCCGACGCTGCGTTTGCGATCAAGGCGAACTATGCGCCCTGGGTCGACGCGATGATGCGCTTCGAGGGGCCGATCGTGCGACAGAACCAGCACCTGTTCGCGAGCGACTGGATGGCGCACCGCGACGAGGACCTGAGCGCGCTTGTCGCGGCCCCGACCGGACCGGTCGGGCCGGGATTCGTGGCGCAGGTGATCGGCACGAGCGCCGCGATCCGCTCGTCCGGAATGCCGGAGATGTTCGAGACGCTGATGTATGCGGCGCGGCGCGAACTGGTGGTCACCACGCCCTACTACGTGCCGGACGAACCGATCCAGGCGGCGCTCTGCGCCAGCGCCCGGCGCGGCGTCGAGACCACGATCGTGCTGCCGGCGCGCAACGACAGCTGGATCGTGGCGGCGGCCAGCCGGAGCTACTACGCGCAGCTGCTTGAGGCGGGGGTGCGGATCTACGAGTACCGTCCCGGCCTGCTGCACACCAAGTCGCTGACCCTCGACGGCGAAGTGACGCTGATCGGTTCGGCCAACATCGACCGGCGCAGCTTCGATCTGAACTTCGAGAACAACATCCTGCTGGCGGACGCGGGCCTGACCGCGGCGATGCGGGCGCGGCAGGCGGAGTATGTCGCGCAGTCGGACCGGGTGGAGCCGGCGGCGGTCGAGGCGTGGGGGCTGCGCCGGCGGCTCGCCAACAACACCATCGCGATGTTCGGGCCGGTGTTGTGAGCGCCCGCGGCCGGGCGTGACCGTCCCGGTCCATGAGCTCGCAGCGCTCGGCGCCGCCGCGGCGTGGGCGCTCACCGGGATCATCTCGGCGGGGCCGGCGGCGCACCTCGGCGCCCCGGCGTTCAACCGGGTGCGTCAGCTGTTCGTCACCGGGCTGCTCGCCGTCTACGCGCTGGCCACCGGCGTGTGGCGCGAGCTCGACGCCGCGAGCGCAGCGCCGCTGCTGGTCTCGGGGATGCTCGGGATCTTTCTCGGCGACACGCTGCTGTTTGCGGCGCTGAACCGCCTTGGGCCACGAAGGGCGGGGGTGCTCTTCGCGCTGAACGCGCCGATCGCGGCGCTGCTGGCCTGGCTCGTGCTCGACGAGACGCTGCCGCCGGTCGCCGTCGCTGGCGTCGTGGTGACGGTCGGCGGCGTCGCGCTGGCGATCCTCTACGGCAAGCGCAGGGCACAGCTGCACCGGTGGGAGACGGTTCGGGGGCCGCTGTGGGTCGGCGTGGCGCTCGGGCTCGGGGCGGCGACCGGCCAGGCGCTCGGCTCGCTGATCGCTCGCCCGGTGATGGCGACCGGCGTCGATCCGATCGCGGCGTCGATGCTACGAGTGGGCGTGGCGGCGGTCTGCCTGACGATCCTGATCCAGCTGCCGATCGCCGCGGTGCAGCCACGCGGACCGCTGACGCTGCGGGTGGCGGCGCTGACCGCGCTGACCGGTGTGATCGCGCTGGGGGTCGGGATGACGCTGCTGCTCTTCGCGCTGTCGGGCGGCGAGGTCGGGATCGTCTCGACGCTGTCGGCGACGTCGCCGGCGCTGATCCTGCCGATGCTCTGGGCGCGCACCGGCGAGCGCCCCGCCGCCGGGGCCTGGATCGGCGCGGCGCTGGTGGTCGCGGGGATGGCGCTGCTGTTCCTGCGCTGAGCCTCAGCGCGCGGCGAGGAACTCGGGGACCGCGAGCAGGATGAACTCGTTGTCGGCGGCGCGGTCGAGCTGGCGGCCCGAGGAGAACGGCAGGTTGTTGTCGACGGCGACGAGACTGTGGCCGTCGTCGGCGGCCAGGACGTTCTCGATGGTAAAGAACGGAAAGGTGAAGGCGTCGCCGGCGTCGTCGCCCTTCGCCGTCTGGATGCGGGCGCGGCTCTCGGGGTCGGAGATCGCCATCAGGTCGATCTGGGCGATCTTGCGGACGGCGCCGTCGGGGTCGCGGTCGGCGGTGTCGATCAGCACGACGCGCTTGAACCGGGCCGGGTTGGGGAAGCAGTCGGGGGCGGGATCGCCGGCGCAGGCGAGGCTGGGGTCGCCCTCGCCGTTGTCGCGCTCGATCACCAGCGCCCGGGTGGCGTCGATGAAGTTGAAGTCGCCGATGGCGGTGGCCGCCGAGTCGAGCGGGTAGCGGAAGCTGTCGCCGGTCCACTGCCCCGCCGCCGGATCGAACGCGAGCACACGCAGGAACGCCCCTTCCGGCTCGCCTTCGGGCGTGAGGATCGGCTTCTCGAGCATCGCCCACAGGCGCGACTCGTCGGGCGTGATCGCCATGCCCTCGTAGCCCGAGGAACGGGTCACGCGGAAGTCCTGCCCCGGCGCGGCGGGGGCCTGGACCGCCGGATGGTCGACACTGCGCAGTTCCTCGCCGTCGAGCAGGGTCGGGAACAGCCCGGTGATCCGGCCGTCGAGGCTGGCGCGGATCAGGAACGGGCCGAACTCCTCGCCGATCCAGACCTCATCGCCGCGGATCTGCAGGCTCTCGGGGTCGAAGTCGGCGCCGGTCAGATAGCGCGCCTCGGTGCCCTCGTGGGTGATGCGGAACGGCACGACGCCGTCGGGGTCGCGCAGAAAGACGCTCTCGTGGACCTCGACCGCGCCGGTCTCGAAATCGGGCGTCAGGCGGGAAAAGAACAGCAGCGCGTCGGCGCTGTTACGCTTCGAGCCGAAGCCGTTGTCGGTCAGCGTGTAGATCGAGCCGTCGGCCGCGCGGGTCATGGCGAAGCCGGAAAAACCTTGCAGCGGCTGACCGATGAAGGGCAGCCTGATCCCGGTCGGCCGGCGGCCGTGCGAGGGACCGGTGTCGCCGGGCAGGCTCATCGGCCGGTCGGCGCGGGCGGGGCCGGTGAATTTTCCGCTGATCCAGGCGTCGCGCGGCGCGTCCGCCGGTGGGGCGATCAGGCTGAGCGCGGGCAGCCAGGCGTGGCCGGCGAGGGTGGCGGGCCGCATGTCCTGCGCCGTGGCGACGACGGCGAAGAACGGCGTGAACCCGATCGCGAGCGCGCGCAGCATTGGCATCCCTCTCTCCGCTAGAAAGAAAGGGTCGCGCGCAGATCGGACAGGTCCGTGACCGGCGCGCGAAACTATTGTGACGGCCGCGGGGTCAGCCGTTGCGGTCGGGGATGTTCAGCGCCCGCTGCGAGGCGGGCCGGTCGAGGGCGCGGGCCATCCAGGCGTGGACATGCTCGAAGCGCTCGAATTCGACGATCTCGTGCGCCTCGTAAAAGTCGAGCGCGCGGACCCAGGGCCAGGTCGCCATGTCGGCGATGCTGTAGTCCGCCCCCATCAGCCAGTCGAGACCCTCGATTCGGTCGTTCAGCACGTTGAGCAGCCGCTTCGCCTCGTCGGCGTAGCGCTGGCGCGGGCGCGGGTCGGGGATGTCCTTACCGGCGAACTTGTGGAAGAAGCCGAGCTGGCCGAACATCGGCCCGATGCCGCCCATCTGGAACATCATACCAGCGGCCTCTCCGCCTGACTCCGGAAAGGGGATTCCCAAATCGTTCGATCTCTGACTCTCTGCCGTGAGGGCAGGAGGCGGAGCAGATGGTGGCGATCGCGATCACGCGGATGGATTTGACCGCGGCGGAGCT
>JANOEW010000293.1:0-5220 GCA_031413475.1 Amaricoccus sp. | reverse complement strand
AGGCCTTGCTGGTTACAGAATCAACTACTATCCCACCGGCGATACGAGGGAGGATCCGCTGTGAACGAGCAGATCGCATCACCCGAACTTCGGTCCGCCGCCAGCCCGATGGGCACGGTCGATGGCTACATGCCCGGTTTTGGCAACGACTTCGAGACCGAGGCGCTTCCGGGCGCGCTTCCCCAGGGGATGAACTCGCCGCAGAAATGCGCGTATGGACTATATGGCGAGCAGCTGTCCGGCACGGCATTCACCGCGCCGGGCCATCGGAACGAGCGGACCTGGTGCTATCGCATCCGTCCATCAGTCAAGCATTCGCACCGCTTCACGAAAATCGAGCTACCCTACTGGAAATCGGCGCCGCATGTTGACCCGGACGTGATCTCGCTGGGCCAATACCGCTGGGATCCCGTGCCGCACTCCGGGGAGCCGTTTACCTGGCTGACCGGCATGCGCACGATGACGACGGCGGGAGACGTGAACACGCAGACCGGCATGGCCGCGCATGTCTACCTCGTGACCGCTTCGATGCGGGATGCATACTTCTATTCCGCCGACAGCGAGCTGCTGGTGGTGCCGCAGGAAGGCAAGCTGCGGTTTTCGACCGAGCTCGGGATCATCGACCTCGAACCCAAGGAAATCGCCGTCATTCCGCGCGGTCTGGTCTACCGGGTCGAACTGGTGGAGGGGCCGGCGCGCGGATTCGTGTGCGAGAACTACGGACAGAAGTTCGAACTGCCTAGCCGGGGCCCGATCGGGGCCAACTGCATGGCGAACCGCCGCGACTTCAGGACACCGGTGGCGGCCTTTGAGGACCGCGAGACGCCGAGCACGGTCACGATCAAGTGGTGCGGTCAGTTCCATGCGACCCGGATCGGCCATTCGCCGCTGGACGTGGTCGCCTGGCATGGAAACTACGCCCCGGTGAAGTACGATCTGCGAACCTATTGCCCGGTGGGCGCGATCCTGTTCGACCATCCCGATCCGTCGATCTTCACGGTACTGACCGCGCCATCCGGGGTCGAAGGCACTGCCAACATTGACTTCGTGCTGTTCCGCGAACGCTGGATGGTAGCCGAGAACACCTTCCGCCCGCCGTGGTACCACAAGAACGTCATGTCCGAGATGATGGGCAACATCTATGGCCAGTACGACGCGAAACCGAAGGGGTTCGTGCCCGGAGGCATCAGCCTGCACAACATGATGCTGCCGCATGGGCCGGACCGCCAGGCGTTCGAGCTGGCGTCGAACGCCGAACTCCGGCCGGAAAAGCTGGACAACACCATGTCCTTTATGTTCGAGACCCGGTTTCCACAGCATCTGACGCGGTTCGCCGCTGTCGAGGCGCCGTTGCAGGACGACTACATCGATTGCTGGGACAGCTTGACGAAGAAATTCGACGGCACACGCGGGCCGAAGTGATCGCAGGCGCTCTGCGGCGACGGAACCAGCCATCGCCGGGAAGCGGCGCGCGGCGGCGCGGAGTCACCCGCGCGGCGCCTGCGACGCGCCGCAGCCGTGGGTTCGTAGCGGTTATTCCGCTGCCGGCTTGAGCATTTCCGCGTAGGCCTCCTGGCCCGGCAGCTCGATGGCCGGCATGTCGGAGATGCGCTTGACCATCTCGCACATGGCCGGAGACGAGCATCTTCGCGCCGAGCTTCTTTATCTTGTCGGCGGCCGCCGCGAGCGCCTCGGGTCGCACGTGCTCGAACCAGACGTGATTGGCCCGGTTCATGAAATAGTAGCCGTCCTCGAAGTCGGAGCGCTTCATCTCGTCGGTGTGCTGGGGCACGTCCGTCGCCACGACGCCGAAGCGGTCGGCGCCGTAATAGATCTCGGACTTGGGGTCCCAGATTCCGGTGGTCGCCGAACTGTCGTAGAGCGGCGGGCGGATGGCATGCAGCACCCGGTCGCCGATGTCGAGGCTGTCACCGTCGTTGAGGATGTGAATCCGGTGCGGGTCGCACGTCCTCGGGCTCCACGATCCGGAACACCTCGTCGAGGAAGGTCTCGCGGTGGACGATGGCGAGCGTGTCGAGGATCATCGGCTGGCGCCCGCGCAGGACCATGGCGTTGACGGGCAGTTTGCCGACGCCGGGCACCGGCAGGGATTCTGGGATGACGAACGCCTCGTCGGAGATCTGGTAAGCTTTGGGCATGGCGGAGTTCTCCTGGTGCGAAGGGTCAGTGCGCGTCGGGGGCACGATCCCCAAAGAGCAGAAGGTCCAGCAGGCCGAAGGACGCGGCGTCGCCCGCGAGCGGGACGATCTCGGGGCGCCAGTCGGGCTCGAGCCGCCGGTACGAGGCAGGATCGCGGTCCAGCAGCGACATGAGCACGCCGCCGACGATGCGGCCGCCGACGGGACCGAGACGATCGCCCTCGCCCAGCGTGTCGGCTTCGCGCGCGACGTAGCACCAGAGCGGCGTCTCGCCGGACCAACCTGGCAGCGCAATCGCGGCCGGTTCGAGCGGCGGGACGCCCAACGCCCGCGCGACCGCTTCGCCGGACGGCAGATCGGTCAGCGCCCCGCGGCGCATGTCGCGGTTCGCCAGCGAGCGGTGCGGCGTCGCGAACCTCGCCGGCGAACTCGGTCGGCAGCCGGATCAGCGCCATCGGCAAGCGCTCACTGATCCGGGTCGCCCGCTGCATTGTCACGCTCGATCCGTCGAACAGGTACCGGTAGGCGGCGTCGGCGAACTCGTAGGGCAGCGTCAGCCCCTCGCGCGGCCTCGGCGGCCGGCACGCCGGCCATCGCCGCCGCCCAGGCCTCGCGCAACGCCGTCACGCCTTCGGCCGGACCGCCAGGGTGCCCCATGATCCCGCCGCCCGCGGCGTAGATCAGGTCGACCGACCCCAGCGCCGCGAACGTGTCGGCCACCTGCGCCACCGACTGGCCCGAAGAGAACACCGGCATCGAGACGCAGGGCTTCGATGCGAACATCGGCGCGAGACACGAACGCGCCGAGGCGATCACGCTCGCATCCGGCTCGCAGAACTTGTTGCGCAGGCCGTTGACATGCATGTGGTCGGCCCCGACGAGCCGCCACAGCTTCGCCCAGGCGACGTAGTCGAACCCGAGGCCCGGGTGCCGCGACAGCGCGCCCCAGCCGTTGCGATGCGCGTGGATCGGCAGCGCCGCGTGCCGGCGCAGCGCCAGGAACCCGGTCAGCCCGACCGAGTTCAGGCTCTCCATCACGCAGGTCCCGCCCAAGCCCACGACCAGATCGAGCCGCCGGCGCATCTCGTCGATCTCGCCGGTCAGGTTGAACGCGAACATCACCCTGCGCCCGGTCCGGTCGGCATGCCGGTC
Source organism: Amaricoccus sp. (assembly GCA_031413475.1). Classification (GTDB taxonomy): domain Bacteria; phylum Pseudomonadota; class Alphaproteobacteria; order Rhodobacterales; family Rhodobacteraceae; genus Amaricoccus. The sequence continues at coordinate 1,909 of JANOEW010000293.1, read as the reverse complement.
GATCACCGCCATCACCGCCTGCGCCCGGTCCTCGAACGGACAACCCGGCCCGTCGGCCTGAAGCTCGTCGTCCTTGATGAAGTCGATGCCCGCGCCGCACAGCACGTCGACCAGCGCCGCCGTCCCCGAGGCGTCGAGCCCGACCGAGGGCTTCACGATCGTGCCGATCAGCGGCCGCGCTTCGACGCCGCACAGCCGCCGCGTGCCCTCGACCCCGAACCCCGGCCCCGGATTGGCCGTGGCGAACGCCTCCGGAAGGCGCAGGTCCAAGAGCCGCAACCCCGAGAACTGCTTCAGCTCGAACAGGTTGCCCGCCACCGTCGCCAGCAGGTTCGGCAGGCTCGGGCCGATGTTCGCGAGCGGCCAGCTGAGCGTCACCCGCGCCCGGAGATGCGCGTCGCCCGCCCGCCCCGCGCCCGCCGGCGCCTCGACCGGCCCGAGGTCCTCCAGCGCCTCGACGACCGCCGCCGCGCGCGCCTTCAGCTCGGGCGTCTCGCCCGGCACGGCCACGAAGGTGCCCGACGATTGCTCGCCGGCCATCGCCGCCGCCGCCTCGGCAAGCGGATACGCGGTCTCGATCCGGTAGTCCGCTTCGATGCGCTCGGTCACCGCACCGCCCCCCCGGCGACGAACTCGGCCATGTCAACCGTCTCGCTCCGCGCCGCCGAGCGGTAGGCGGCCAGCGCCAGCGCCAGCGTGTCGAGGTTGTGTCGCCCCGACGGCTGCGGCTCGGACCTGCCCCGCAGCACCTCGACCACATGCGCCTGGAACGCCGCGACCGAATCCTGCACCGCGTGCCACGGCCGATCGCCCCAGGCCGGAAGCGGCGGCTCGGCGTCGATCGACTCGACCCCACCCGCCCTGGGCAACCGCAGCGCGTAGTCGAACCCGAGCTCGAGCGTGCCGGTCTCGCCTTCGATCCAGGCCAGCGTCTGCGGAAACGGCTCCGGTTCGATCCGGCTGAAGAACGAGCAGTCGACGCTCGACACCGCGCCGCCGTCGTGGCGAAGCAACGCCGCGAACGCGTCCTCGCCCGTCAACCGCGGATTGAGCCGCTGGGTTTCGCAGGCGATCCGCGCCACGTCGCCCATCAGGAACCGGGCGAGGTCGAACAGATGCAGCCCGACGTCCATCAGTGCGAAATCCTGCGTCTCCAGCAGGTAGGGCTGGTTGGCGTAGACGTCGAAGCCATGCCGGAACGAGATCCGCGCGAACCGCGGCCGGCCGATCGCCCCCGCGTCCAGCTGCGCCTTCAGCACCCGGAACTGCCGCTGCCAGCGGAAGTTCTCGTGGACCAGCAGCGGCCGCCCGGCGCGCTCGGCCGCCTCGACCATGGCGAGGCCGTCGGCATAGGTCTCCGCGAACGGCTTCTGGCAGATCGTCAGGGCGCCGGCCGCGAGGCTTGCCTCGACGAGCCGCCGGTGGCTGCCGACCGTGGTCGCCACGTCGACGAAGTCGGGCCGCGCCTCGGCCAGCATCTCCGCTTCGTCGGTGAACACGCCCGCCACGCCGAAGTCGCGCGCGAACGCCTCCGCCCTGCCCCGGTCGAGATCGCAGACCGCGACGATCGCCGCGCCGTCCGCGTCCGCCCAGCCGTGCATGTGGTTGCGCGCGAAGAAGCCGCAGCCGATCAGCGCGCCGCGGGCGTTCACGCTCCGCTCTCCTTGAACGCCGCCACGTCGAACGGCGCGAGCCGAACCGACCCCAAGGCGCCCGGACGGTCGAGCCAATCGGCGTCGCCGGCCGTCGCCGCGTCGAGCGCCAGCACACCCGCCCCCGCCGGCGCCGCGACCTCGGCCGCCTGCGGTCCGAGGTTCGCCACGATCCCGCGCACCCCCCGCTTGCCGCGTCCGAGGATCGACACCAGCCCCGCAGCCGGCCCGCCCGCGACCTCGACCTCGGCGCCGCC
>JANOEW010000292.1:0-14743 GCA_031413475.1 Amaricoccus sp. | reverse complement strand
ACCGAGCGGGTGTCTAGGGGCGCAGGCCGGCCGGGTCAAGCCGCTTTCGCCCGCGCGGACCATGGCCGGGCGGGCAAGCTCTTTGTATATAGCGGTCATGGACGACGAATCTCAAGCCCGCGCGCAAGGCCTGCGCTTCGTCAAGATGCACGGGCTCGGCAACGACTTCGTGGTGATCGACGCGCGCGGCGGGCGCGATCCGATGACGCCCGCGCTGGCGCGCGCGTTCGCCGACCGCAACCGCGGCGTGGGGTTCGACCAGCTCGTGGTGATCCGCGACGGGGTTGCAGCCGACGCCACGCTCGACTTCTGGAACGCCGACGGCTCGGGCGCGGCGGCCTGCGGCAACGCCACCCGCTGCGTGGCGCGGCTGCTGATGGACGAGACTGGCAGGGCGACGCTCGACCTGCGCACCGGGCGCGGGGTCCTGCGGGCCGAGGCGGCGGAGGGCGGGCTGATCCGGGTCAACATGGGCCAGCCGCAGCAACGATGGGACGAGGTGCCGCTGGCGCGCGAGGTGGACGTGGACGCGTTGCCGCTCGAGGGGCGTCCCGGCGCGGTCGGCATGGGCAACCCGCACTGCGTCTTCGTCGTGCCGGACGCCGAGGCGGTGGACCTCGCGACGCTCGGGCCGCGTATCGAACGCGACCCGTTGTTTCCCGAGCGCGCCAATGTCGAGGTGGTGCACGTGGTCGATCCCGCCACGATCCGGATGCGGGTCTGGGAGCGCGGCGGCGTGCAGACCCTGGCCTGCGGCTCGGGCGCCTGCGCGGCGGCGGTGGTGACGGCGCGGCGGGGGCTGACCGGGCGGCTGGTGACGGTGCGGCTCGACGGCGGCGAGCTGATGATCGACTGGCGCGACGACGGGGTCTGGATGACCGGGCCGACCGCGCTGGTGTTCGAGGGTCGGCTGGCGCCGGGCTTCGTCGGGGCGCCGGTGTGACCGCGCCCGTGGTCGAGACGTTCGGCTGCCGGCTCAACGCCTACGAGAGCGAGGCGATGAAGGGTCTTGCCGCGGACGCCGGCCTGACGAACATGGTAATCGTGAACACCTGCGCGGTGACGGCCGAGGCGGTGCGCCAGGCGCGCCAGCGCATCCGGCGACTGCGCCGCGACCGGCCCGGGGCTCGGATCGTGGTGACGGGCTGCGCGGCCCAGACCGAGCCCGCCGCCTTCGCCGCCATGCCCGAGGCGGACGTGGTGCTCGGCAATGCCGAGAAACTGCGCCCCGACACCTGGGCGGCGTTGGCCCGCGATGACGCGCCCCGCGTGGCGGTCGGCGACGTGATGGCCGAAACCCGCGTCCCGAGCCCGCTGATCGACGGGCTCGGGACGCGGGCGCGGGCCTACGTGCAGGTGCAGAACGGCTGCGACCATCGCTGCACCTTCTGCATCATCCCGTTCGGCCGCGGGCCCTCGCGCAGCGTGCCGGCCGCGACGGTGGTCGAGCAGGTGGCGCGGCTGACCGGGCGGGGCTTCAACGAGGTGGTGCTGACCGGCGTCGACCTCACGAGCTGGGGCACCGACCTCGAAGGCGCGCCGCGGCTGGGCGACCTTGTAGTGGCAGTGTTGCGCGCGGCGCCGGACCTGCCGCGGCTGCGGCTCAGCTCGATCGATTCGGTCGAGGCCGACCCGCGGCTGATCGAGGCCATCGCCGGCGAGCCGCGGCTGATGCCGCATCTGCACCTGTCGTTGCAGGCCGGCGACAACCTGATCCTGAAGCGCATGAAGCGCCGCCATTCGCGCGAGGATGCGATCGCCTTCTGCGCGGCGCTGCGCGCGGCGCGGCCCGGGATCGTGTTCGGGGCGGATCTGATCGCCGGCTTTCCGACCGAGACCGACGCGATGTTCGAGAATTCGCTGCGGCTGATCGAGGACTGCGGCCTGACCTGGCTGCATGTGTTTCCGTTCAGCCCGCGCGTAGGCGCGCCGGCGGCGCGCATGCCGGCGACGCCCGGGACGGTGGTCCGCGCCCGCGCCGAGCGGCTGCGCGCCGCGGGCGTGATCGCCGTCGCGGCGCATTTCGCCGCGATGCAGGGGGCGCGGGTCCGGCTGCTGATGGAGCGGCCCGACCTCGGTCGCACCGAAGGCTTCGCCCCGGTCCGGCTCGCCTCCCCGGCGATGCCGGGTTCGATCGTCGAGGCCGCGGTCACCGGCGCCGCGGACGGGGCGCTGCTCGCAGCCGCCTGATCCACGCCGCAGTCGCGTCATCCTCGACCGCCGGCCAAAGCGACGGACGGCCAAGGCGATAGAGAATCGGCGGCCTTAATGCTATCAACACGATAGCGGATCGACGCAGGACGATCATCTCCCGTGCGGCGGTCCGTCGGCCAGAGGGGCGCAACGATCCGCCGGATCGTTCGCAGCAACGGAGGGTGGTGAATGACCAGTCGATCCATGAGCCCTAACGGGCGACACACTGCGGCGATCGTCCTCGCCATCGGATGCGGCATCGCGGCGATGTCGCCCGCCGCGGCCCAGAACGATCCCGAACAGGAGCCCGACATCAGTTGGATGAACGAGCCGATCGCCAATATCGACGGATTGTTCCCGACGCCCTGGACCTGCCCGGAGCCGGCCCCGGTTCCGCAGAGCGTCCTCAACCTGCACCGCAACTGGCACTGCACCAATCCCGACAACATCGGCGCGAACTGGGGCGAGCGGTTTCTCGGGTTTCACCGTCAGCTGCTGCGGGGCTATGAGCGGTTCGGCGCCGCCGCCGGGTTTCCGAACATCCAGACCTTCACGCCGGCCCCCGGCGCCCTCATCCCGCCGACGCACAACGGCCGTCCGGCCAACGCGCCATGCGGCGACAACGACGGCGTCGCCGATCCGGACGACTGCCAGAACGTTCCGGCCGAGTTCCGCGTTCCTGCCAACGGCGGCACGTTGGACAATTTCGCGTCCGAGGGCGCGATCGGCGACACCGTCGTCGGCTGGCACAACACGCAACACACGCGGCTCGGCCTGGCGAGCGCCACGGCCGGCGGCTTCGGCCAGTGTGGAATGAACGGAAACCTGCCTGACATCCGGTGCAACGCCTTCGCGCCGCGCGACCCGATCTTTTACCGCTACCACAACCTCTACAACGACATCCAGGATGCCTGGCGCACCTTTCAGCCCACGGACGTGATGATCGTGTTCGACCGCTCCGGCAGCATGGCGCTGCCGACGGCGGGAGGTGGCACGCGGCTCGATGCGGCCAAGAGCGCGGCCAACCTCTTCGCCGACCTGCTCGACAACGCCGGCGCCAGTCGGGTCGGGCTGGTTTCGTTCTCGACCGCCGCCTCCAACCCGGTCGAGCTGGCGCCCGCCCTGCCGGGCGCCGCACCGGCGGCGATGGCCGCCGCGCTCGGTCCGATCGCGGCGGGCGGAATGACCAGCATCGGGGCCGGGCTGCAGCAGGCGCAAGCAAGTCTGGCGGCGTCGACACGGCCGGCGATCCTGGTGCTGACCGACGGAATGGAGAACACCGGGCCGATGATCGCCGACGTGGCGCTCGGGAACACCCATGTCTGCGCCGTCGGTTTCGGCACCGCTGGCGGCCTCGACGGGCCAAAACTGCGCGATCTCGCCGAGCGGCAGGGCGGCATCTACGTCAGCGGGCCGCAGCCGCTGGCGCTGCGCAAGTTCTTCGTCGATTGTTTCGCCGACATCTTCGACAACTTCGTCGGCATGGATCCGATCGAGGTGCTGGAACCCGGCGACTCCGCCTCCTCGGTGATGGACTATACCGCGCTCGGCGACCGCGAACTCGTCTTCGTGCTGTCGTGGAGCGCGCCGGCCAGCCCCGGCGAGCTGCGCCTGCGGGTCACGTCGCCCTCGGGCCGGGTCGTTACGGCGGGAGATCCGGGCGTCGAGAGCACCGTCGGCGACCTCTGGCACATCCTGCGCTTCCCGTTGCCGCTGGCGGGCGAACAGGACGGCGTCTGGCAGGCCCAGGCGGTTCGGGGGGTGCGATCCTTCGCCAACGGCTTCACCGGCGACGCGTTTGCGGACTTCGACGCCGGCGTCGAGCTGGTTCGCCGCCAGCTGCGCGAGCTTTGCCCGGCCGGCTGCCGCAACGTTCTCTACTACGAGGACGAGATGCCGATGTCCGGCACCATGGACTTCGACGCGCACAACTCGGCCTACGCTTCGGCGCTGTTCAACGCGGTACCCGCGGGCATCGTCTCGAACGTCAACCGCGTTCGTGATCCGGCGGAGTTCGCACGGCTCCTGCGCCGCGGCGGGTTCGACCTGCTGGTCTACGCCTCCAAGCATGCCCGCGAGAGCCAGCCTTATGACGAGCTCCTCGCCGAGACGCTCTGCTCACCGGACGCGCCGCCGGCGATCGTGAGCGACAACCGTCAGACCGACAGCGCGCTGAGGATCTGGAATTGCGTTGGCGTGAAGCCGACCGGCGAGCTCGACTGGGACGGCATCCTCGCCGATGGTGGCGTGCTGGTCGACCAGGACCTCAAGCTCGCGCCGGTGGCGCCGCACGGACCGTTCAGCTTCGGTCTCGCTCCGGCGGAAGATCGCGCCGCGCCCGACGTGAAGGATTCGATCGGCTCGGCCGCGATCGTCTCGGCGGTGCGCGCGGACGGGCCCCGGCAGGAGCTCTTTATCAACACCCTGACCGAGTCCTCCGCCCGGGTGCTGCCGCATCCCTACCGCAGCAGCTACTACACGCTGGAGGAACTGCACCCGACCTTCCACATCCCCGCGCCCTACTGGCCGATCGAGGGCTTCGACAGCGTCAAGGCGGTGGTGCGAGTGACGCGCCCGCTGCGCGGCCTCGGTGCGCTCGCCATCCAGTCCGGACCGGGCGAGCGGATCGTCATCGACGGCGACGCGGTCGACGCGCGCACCGCGGCGCTGCTACGGATCGATCCCAAGCAGTCGGGCGAGGTCATCGGCTCAGAGACGCTCGAGTTCGAGCTATTCGACGACGGCACCGGCGGCGACGGCACCGCCGGTGACCGCTACTGGGAAGCGGCGCTGCCGCGCGAGATCGCTGCGGCGGACGGCGAATACGAGTTCCACGCGATCTTCGAGCTGTGCCGCGGCGACGTCTGCGTGACCCGCGAGGCGCGGCACAAGACCGCGGTCGAGGTCAAGATCGACCCGGGCGCAACCGACGTCGACGTGGTCCCCGGAGGCGAGGGCGGGCGAACGCAGATCTACCTGACCCCCCGCGACGCCAAGGGCACGCCGGTCGGACCCGGCCTCGCCGACCGTTTCCTGATCAAGGCGACAGGCGGCGCGCGGGTGATCGGCATCTTCGACGCCGACAGGCCCGGAACCTATCGGCTCGACGTCGACTGGCTGCCGTCAAGGAAAAAATACCGGCCCGAAATCCGGATCACGCAGTTCGGACGGCCCGGGGATGCGCTGGTGATCCCGCTCGGCCGCTAGGCGACCCGGCTCGGCGCGCCGCTCAGCTGGCGCGCCAGTCGTCGCGCAGGTCTTCGTTCGACCAGCCGGAGGTCGCGGCCAGACGGGTCGCGGTCACACGCCAGACGAGCGCCGCGGTCACGGCGAGGGCGACGATCACGAACCAGCCGGTCTGGCCGAACGCCGCCAGGATCAACGCTCCCAGGCCGGCGGACAGCGCCGTCGCCGCGAAAAGAAACAGGAACAGCAGCACTTCGGCGGTCATGGCATTTGCTCCGAGCACGTCGCGCCCCTATCTTGACACAGTCGCGGGTCGGATCAAGAGCCGACGCGCCGCAGCTAAGCCGCAGACGGAGATCGCCGACATGCCCGCACCGCTCGCCCTTGGCCCGCTCGCCTGGACCGCGCTCCGCGTCGGCGCGATGGCCGCCGTCGCGTTCTATGCGGCCCGCCGTGGCTCGCAGCCCAAGGACGCGGCCCACGAGGCGGTGCTCGACGATCTGCCCGAGGGCATCGCCGCCGCGCCGCACCGGGCCGAGGACGAGGGCGCGATGCACGGCTCCGGCCGGTTCCGCCGGACGTTCCGCCTCGGTCCGCGCGGGCCGGGGGTCGAGATCGATGCGGCGGCGCTGGCACGGCTGCGGCTGCGGCGGGTCGGATGAGCGTGTCGGGGCTGCGGCTCCATCACTCGCCGACCTCGCCGTTCGTACGGCTCGTCACGGTCACGCTGCACGAGACCGGGCTCTTCGACCGCGTCGAGTTGGTCCTGTGCGCCGGCACGCCGCTCGATCCCGGCACGCTGCCGCTCAGCCTCAACCCGCTCGGCAAGATCCCGACGCTAGAGCGCGGCGACGGGCCGGCGCTCTACGACAGTCGGGTGATCTGCCGGTATCTCGACGATCTCGCCGGCGGGCGACTCTACCCGCCCAAGCCGCGGCTCTGGGATACGCTGACGCTCGAGGCCACCGGCCACGGCATCGCTGAGGCGGCGTTGCTGATGGTCTACGAGGGCCGGATCCGGCCCGAGGGGCTGCGCCTCGAGGCCTGGGTCGACGGCCAGTGGGCCAAGATCGCCCGGGCGCTCGACGCGGTGGAAGCGCGCTGGTTGTCGCACCTTGCCGGGCCGCTCGATCTCGGTCAGGTCACGCTCGGGTGTGCGCTCGGTTATCTCGACTTTCGTCTCGACGCGCGCAGCTGGCGCTCGACCCGACCGGCGCTCGGCGCCTGGGCCGACCGCTTCCTCGCGCGTCCGGCAATGGCGGCGACCCAGCCGGTCGGCTGAGCAAGGGTCTCGTCGTCCGCGCTCGTCGAGCCGGGGCGACCTGCTGGACGCGTGGCCGCATCGCGCCATCTCCGGCGTCATGAACAGGTTTGCGACAACTCCGATCGACCCGACCAAGACGCAGGCCCCGGTGGCCGTCGCGGCCTACCTCGCCGCGGCGCGCGAGGCGATCGATGCGACCTTCGGCGACGGTTTCGCCGCGCGAAATCCGGATCTGGTCGCGGCTTTCCTTCAGGCCTGCGCGATCGAGGCGGCGGTCAACGCCGGACGGATCGCCAGCCGCGAGACCAACGAGACCCTGCTGAAGCTGAAGCCGCGCCTGTTTGGCTGAGCGGGCTGGCGGCCCGGCTCGACGACGTGTCGTCGGCCTGCTGTCAGTGGCCCGCGTGTCCGCCCGATCCAGTGACTACTGCACCGCCGGCAAGGTCCCGAACCGCCAATACAGCGGAACCACCACCACCGCGACGACGAACCACCACGCCAGAATCGGCAGGCCGAACTTCCAGTAGTCGCTGAACTTGTAGCCGCCCGGCCCCATGACCATCAGGTTCACCGGCGTCGCCACCGGAGATAGCAGCGCCGCATGCGCGCCCATGGCGACCGCAATGATCATCGGCATCGGAGAGACGCCGAGCTCCGGCCCCGACGCGACCGCGATCGGCAGCATCACCAGCGCCGCGGCGGTGTTCGACATCAGCTGGGTGATCCCGGCAGTCACGAGGAACAGCCCGCCCAGCACGCCGATCGGCCCGAGGAATCCGACGATCCCGATCATCCCGTCCGCCATCCCCTGCGCGAGGCCGGTCTGCGTCATCGCCCCGGCCAGCGGGATCATGCCGCCGACCAGCACGCAGGTGTTCCAATCGACGCCGCGCCACATTTGCGGCACGCTCAGCACCCCGAGTAGCACCATCAGCCCGGCGCAGATCACCGACGAGATCGCTGCGGGCCAGGGGTTGATCACCAGCAGGATCACCAGCAGCGCCAGCACACCGATCGCCTGCGGCGCGCGGTGCCCCAGCGCCACCGCCTGGCGGCGGACCAGATCGGGGCTGTCGACCACCAGCACCTGCGGCGAGGCGAGCCGCTTGTCGAGCGCGGCCCAGGTGCCCTGCAGCAGCATCGTGTCGCCCGCGGCGAGGGTCTGCGGCCCGGCGGCGAGCTCCTCGCCGCCGCGCTGGATCGCGAGCACCATCAGGTCGCCCGAGGGCGTCGCCATTCCGGCGAACGCCGGCTGGCCGATGAACTCCGAGCGCGGCGGGATCACCACCTCGGCGAGGCCCGAGCCGCGGTTGAACAGCGTGTCCGAGACCGCGGCGTCCTTGGGGTCGGTGCAGAACGCCAGATGCAGCTCGGTGGCCATCCGTCCGGCCGAATCCGCATCGCCGCGCACCAGCAGCACGTCGTTCTCGGCAAATTCGGCCCGGGCGAGCGGCCGCTCGCTCTCGCCTTCCAGCGCGGAGAGTAGCGACAGCCCCGGATAAGCGGCGAGGTCGATCCCCTCGCGCGCCGCGCCGATCAGGCCCGAATCGGCGCGAATCCGCAGCCGGTGCATGCCATCCTCGATCCGGTACTGCTCCACCAGGGTGCGGGCGTGCTGGCTGAAGTCCGCCGGCATCGAGTCGCCGTTGCGGTGCGGCAGGAGCCGACGCTGGGTGAACATCATGATGACGATGGAGCCCGCCAGCATCGGGATGCCCGCCACCGCGAATTCGAGAAACCCGATGCCGCCGTAGCCGGCTTCCGCCGCGCTCGCCGAGGCGATGACGTTCAAGGGGGCGCCGATCAGCGTCATCATGGTCGCGCTGTGCGCGGCGAAGCAGAGCGGGATCAGCAGCTGCGACGTCGGCATGCCCACGCGCATCGCCACCACGATCGTCACCGGCAACAGCGCCGCCACGGTGCCATTGACGCTGATCACCGCGGTGAACGCTGCCGAGAGCAGCAGCAGCAGCAGGAACGCCCGGCTCTTGTCGCCGCCGGCGCGTTCGATCAGTTTCTGTCCGGCCCAGGTGCTGAAGCCCGAGGCCTCGAGCCCGGCCGCGACCACGAACAGGCCGGCGATCAGGATGACGGTGGGGTCGCCGAGCCCCGCGAGGGCCTGATTGGGCGTCAGGATGCCGGTGAAGAACAGCGCGAGCGACACGCCAACCGCGACGATGATCGCCGGCAGCTTGTTCCAGATGAACAAAGCGAGCGCGGCAAGCATGATCACGAGTACGATCGTCGCGTCGTTCATGTGACGTCCCCTCCGGATGCCGAGCGTTCGCCTCGCTCTGATCGGCGAAACGGTAATAGCGTTGACAGATTCAGGAAAGTGCGGAATCGTCCAGACAAGCAAAAACTATCATGAAAGTTTTGCGACGGCAATTTTGTCCGTCGAAATTCTGCAGGGGGACCAAATGCCTATCGATTATCTCGAAATGATCCTGCGCGCCAAAGTTTACGGTGCTGCGGTGGAGACTTCGCTCGATAAGGCGGAAATACTATCGAACCGGCTCAGGAATAACTTGCTGCTGAAGCGCGAGGATCAGCAGACCACGAACTCGTTCAAGATGCGCGGCTCGTTCAACAAGATCTCCAGCCTGACCCCCGAACAGCTGAAGATCGGCGTGATCACCGCGTCCTCGGGCAACCACGCCCAGGGCGTCGCCTTCGGGGCGCGGGTCAAGGGCTGCCGGGCCGTCATCGTGATGCCGATGTCCGCGCCGGCGATCAAGGTCGACGCGGTAAAGGCGCTCGGCGGCGAGGTGGTGTCGCACGGCTCCGATTTCGGCGCAGCGCTCGCGCACGCGCTGGAGCTGGAGAAGCGCGACGGCCTCGTCTTCGTGCACCCGTATGACGATCCACACGTGATCGCGGGTCAGGGCACGATCGGGATGGAGATCCTGCGCCAGCATCAGGACCCGATCCACGCGGTGTTCATCGCGGTCGGCGGCGGTGGTATGATCGCGGGAATCGCCGCCTACGTCAAGCGGATCAGCCCCGAGACGCGGATCGTCGCCGTGCACGCCGAGGGCTCGGACTCGATGATGCGCTCGTTCGAGGCGGGGCATCCGGTGAGGCTCGATCAGGTGAGCGTGTTCGCGGACGGCGTCTCGGTCAATCAGGTCGGGGTAGAGCCGTTCCGCGTCGCGAAGGACCTGATCGACGAGTTCATGGTGATCGGCACCGACGCGATGTGCACCGCGATGCGCGAGGTCTTCGCCGAGAACCGCGCGATTCTCGAGCCCTCCGCGGCGCTGACCGTGGCCGCGGCCAAGGACTACGTCGCGCGCGAGGGGATCAAGGACAAGACGCTGGTCGCGGTGCTGTGCGGGTCGAACATGAACTTCGACCGGCTCGGGTTCGTGGTCGAGCGCTCCTACACCGGCGAACACCGCGAGGCGCTGCTCGGCATCTCGGTCCCGCGCGAGGCGGGGGCGGTGCGCCGGCTGATCGAGACGATCGGCGACCACAAGTTCAGCGAGTTCAACTACCGGCTGAGCGACGCCAACGTCGGGCACGTCTTCGCCGGCATCTACGTCAAGGGGCGCGAGGACACCGACGCCACGATCGCGGCGCTGGAGGCGGCAGGCTTCGCCACCACCGATCTCTCCGACAACGACCTCGCCAAGGACCACCTGCGGCACATCGCCGGCGGCCGCAGCCCCCAGGCCGAGAACGAGATCCTGCTGAGTTTCGAGTTTCCCGAGCTGGGGGGCGCCTTCGGCAGGTTCCTCGCCGCCATGCAGCCGGACTGGACCGTCAGCCTGTTCCACTACCGCAACCACGGCTCGGACTCCGGGCGTGTGCTGATGGGGGTGCAGGCCCCGCCCGGCGCCGAGGCCGCCGTCCACGCCTTCGCCGAGGCGAGCGGCTACGCCTTCACCGACGAGACCGACAATCCCGCCTACCGGATGTTCCTGCGCTGAGCCTCCGGGCCGCGCCACGCGAAGGGGAGATCGTCATGGCTGCGAAGATGGACGTGATCGACCGGGTGGAGATCGACGCCTGGCGCGGGCTCCGGCGCGGGCGCTGGCAGGACCGCGTCAATGTGCGCGACTTCATCCAGTGCAACTACACGCCCTACGGGAGCGACGCGAACTTCCTCGCCGGCGCCGAGCCGCCGTCGAAGGACCTCGCCAACCGCGTGCGCGAGCAGTTCCGCGCGCGCGGCCTGACCACCTATTGAACCTTGACCGCGCGCCGGACCGGCGCAGTTGCCTCGGTCGACCTTGCGCGGCGCCGGTCGACTGTCGAGAACCGCTGCGGCGACCGCGCCCGAGGAGGTCGGAATGCTGGATTTCTTGCGCGGCGTGTTCGAGGCGTCGCCGATGCTCGCGCTCTTCACCGCGATGGGGACGGGTTACGCGATCGGCATGATCTCGTTCTTCGGCCTCTCGTTCGGGGCGGGCGCCGTGTTGTTCTCGGGCTTGGTGATCGGCGCGATCGCGCCGGACTCGGCCCCGCCGGGGCTCGTGGGCACGCTCGGGCTGCTCTTGTTCCTCTACGGCGTCGGCATCCAGTACGGGCCGCAGTTCGTCGCCGGTCTGCGCGGCACCGGGCTCATCTACAACCTTCTCGCCGCCGTGTCGGTGCTCGCCGCGCTGGGGGTGAGCGCGCTGCTCGCCGGCCCGCTCGGCATCTCGCTGGCGGGGGCGGCCGGCATGTTCGCCGGTACCGGCACCAGCACCGCCACGCTGCAGGCGGCGCTGGCGGCGACGGGCGTCGATGACGCCGCCATCGGCTACGCCGTCGCGTATCCGTTCGGCGTGATCTTTCCGATCCTGCTGATGACCCTGATGGCGCGCTGGGTGAAACCGACGTTCGCCACGCCGCCGCCGAACCTGCGCTTCGCCGAGGTGACGCTCGGCGCGGCGATTTCCGGGCGCACGGTCGGCGATATCTCGAAACGCTTTCCCGAGGGGATGCGCGTCGTCGCGGTTCGCCACGACCACCAGAATACGCTGCCCGTGCCCGAAGACATGCTGCACCCGGGCGACGGCCTGCTGCTGCTCGGACCGCCGGCGGCCGTCGACGCGGCGATCGCTGAGCTCGGTCAGGAGACGCCGGGCCGGCTGGCCGAAGATCGCCAGGATTTCGATCTGGTCCGGGCCTACGTCTCGAAGGCATCCTTCATCGGCAAGCCGGCGGGCGATCAGCGCATTCCCGGCATGCCGATGACGATCACCCATGTGCGCCGCGGCGACGTCGACCTGCCGGTCGGACCCGACCTGACGCTCGAATGGGGCGACCGGGTGGTCGTCGCCGCGCCCGCGGGCCGGCTGGAGGAGGTCCGGCGCTTCTTCGGCGACAGCATCCGCGGCGCCGCCGAGCTTTCGTTCGTCTCGATGGGAATCGGTATGGCGGCCGGCCTGGTGCTCGGGCTGATCCCGATCCCGTTCCCCGGCGTCGGCACGTTCAGCCTCGGCATCGGCGGGCCGCTGGTCGTGGCGCTGATCCTCGGCTGGCTCGGTCGGACCGGGCCGATCAACTGGCGCATGCCGGCGGCGGCGAACATGGTCCTGCGCAACCTCGGGCTCTCGATCTTCATCGCCAACGTCGCGATCGGGGTGGGCGCGCCTTTCGTCGACACCGTGGTGCAGGAAGGACCGGCGCTGCTGTTCGCCTCGGCGCTGGTCGTCACGGTCATGGCCGGCGGAGTGCTGCTGCTCGGCCATTTCGTGCTGCGCATTCCGATGGACGCGCTGCTCGGCGTCTGCGCCGGGGCGACCGGCAATCCGGCCATCCTGGCGACGGCGAACCGGCTCGCCCCGACCGACAAGCCGGATGTCGGCTACGCGACGGTCTTCCCGACGATGACCATCGTGAAGATCGTCTCCGTCCAGGTGCTGCTGTCCTGAACAAGGCGGCGCGGCGGGTCAGAGATCGCGAAGGGCGTCGAGGATGCGCGCCCACGAGCGGATGCCCTTGTGGAAGCTCGCGAGGTCGTATTTCTCGTTCGGCGAATGGATGCGGTCGTCTTCCAGCGCGAAGCCGGTCAGCACTACGTCCATCCCGAGCTTCTCCTTGAGCTCGACCGTGACCGGGATCGAGCCGCCCATACCGGTGAAGGCGGCGTCCTTGCCCCATTCCGCGCGCAGCGCGGCGCCGGCGGCGCGGAACGCCGGCCCGCCCGTCTCGAAGGCCACCGCCCGCCCCGAGCCGTGGGTGATGAACTCGACCCGGCAATCCGCCGGCACGCGCGCCCGCACGAAGTCGTGGAACGCCGCGCGCACCGCATGCGGGTCTTGATCAAACACCAGACGGAACGACACCTTGGCCGAGGCCTTCGCCGGGATCACCGTCTTGAACCCCGCGCCCTGATACCCCCCGCCCATGCCGTTCACCTCGGCGGTTGGCCGCGACGTGATCTGCTCCAGCACGCTGCGCCCGGCCTCGCCCGCCGGGACCGACAGGCCGACCTCGCCGAGGAACTCCTCGCCCGAAAAGTCGAGCTCGGCCCAGCTCTCCCGAAGCGCTTCCGGCAGCTCCGGCACGCCTGCGTAGAAACCGGGGATCGTCACCCGGCCATCGTCGTCGTGCAGGTCCGCGAGGATGCGCGCCAGCACGTGGTTCGGGTTGCGCGCCGCGGACCCGTAGACGCCCGAATGCAGGTCGCGGTCGGCGGCGTTGATGACGATCTCTTCCTGGCACAAGCCGCGCAGCATGGTGGTGATCGCCGGCGTCGCGCGGTCCCACATGCCGGTGTCGCAGATCAGCCCGATGTCGGCGCGCAGCTCCGCGGCGTTCGCCTCGAGGAACGGCGGCAGGTTCCTGCCGCCGCATTCCTCCTCGCCTTCCAGCAGCACCGTCACCGGGATCGGCAGCTTGCCCGTCACCGCCATCCACGCCCGGCAAGCCTCGACGAAGGTCATCACCTGGCCCTTGTCGTCCGAGGCGCCGCGGGCGCGGATCTCCTTCGCGCCGTCCGCCCGCGTCTCGATCGCCGGGTCGAACGGGTCGCGCGTCCACAGCTCCAGCGGATCGACTGGCTGCACGTCGTAGTGCCCGTAGAACAGCGCCGATGGCGCTTCGCCTTCGCGCCGATGCCCGACCACGATCGGATGCCCGGCCGTGTCGCGCACGGTCGAAGCGAAGCCGATCGCGGCGAGGTCGCGCGCGTGCCACTCGGCGCAGGCCCGGCACTCGTCGGCGAAGGCGGGATCGGTCGAGATCGACCTAAAGCGCAGCGTCTCGAACAGCCGCGCCACCGACGCATCGAGATCGGCGTCGATGTGCGCGAGCACGCGGTCGATTTCAGGCATACTGTCTCCATATAAATCAATAGATTAGCTAGGCTTCCCGCGCGTTGCGCCCCGCTTCAGCCGAGCCGCCCGTCATAGGCCCGCCGATACAGCTCCAGCGCATCCTGCGCGTCGAACTGCCGCGGGTTGCCGCAAGCGGTGGGGTCCTCGACCGCCATGGCGGCCATCGTCTCGAACCGGGCGTCGTCCACCCCGAGCTTGTCGAGGGTATGCGGCACGCCGAGGTCGCGGCGCAGCCGCAGCACGAAGTCGAGCAGCCCGGAGAACCCGCCCTCGACCCCGAGCCAGCCCGCCAGCCGATCCGCCTTGGCCCAGATCGTCTCGCGGTTGAAGTCGAGCACGTAGGGCATGAGCACTGCGTTGGTCATCCCGTGGTGGGTGTCGTAGAGCGCCCCCACCGGATGCGACAGCGCATGGATCGCGCCGAGCCCCTTCTGGAACGCGGTCGCCCCCATCGCCGCCGCACTCAGCATGTTCGCCCGCGCCTCGAGGTCGCTCCCGTCCCGGTAGGCCGCCAGCAGGTTCTCCTGCACCAGCCGCATGCCCTCGACCGCGATCCCCTCGGCCATCGGATGATAGGACGGCGAACAATACGCCTCGAGGCAATGCGCCAGCGCGTCCATGCCGGTGCCCGCCGTCATGCGCGGCGGCAGGCCGACGGTCAGCTCCGGGTCGCAGATCACCTGCGCCGGCATCATCTTCGGGTGGAAGATCACCTTCTTCGTGTGGCTCGCGATGTTTGTGATTACGCCTGCCCGCCCGACCTCCGAGCCGGTGCCGGCGGTGGTCGGCACCGCGACGATCGGCGCGATGCCGGCGGGGTCGGCGCGGG
>JANOEW010000291.1:0-2089 GCA_031413475.1 Amaricoccus sp. | reverse complement strand
GCCAGAACATCGTTGATTTCGGCGTCGTTGGCGCCTGAGACGGTGTAGCTGCCCGTCCCAGAATCATACGTGAGCATACCTGCGCCGGCTGCCAGCTCGGCGAGCGTGAAGCCAGGCGGACGACATGTCCGAGGACGAAATTCTGTACATCGCTGCGGCCCTCGATCAGGCTTCGAAACACCCGATCGCGCAGGCGATCGTCGCGGCGGCCAAAGAGCGGGGCGCCGCCTTGCCGGTTCCGGAAAACGTGGTCGAGACGCCCGGGGAAGGCGTTGCGGGAACCATCGAGGGTCGGAAGGTGGTGGTGGGCGGCGCAGGATTCGTCGCATCGCAAGTCGGTGCGGCTGACGTTGAAGGCGCGGTGGCGGAGGCGGGTTCGGTCGTCGTGGCGCTTGGTGTCGACGGCAAACTCATGGGCCATCTGGTGATGGCGGATGCGCTGCGATCGGGCACGGCAGAGCTTCTCGCAGGGCTGCGCCGACTCGGCGTCGGGCGCATCCTGCTTGCGACCGGCGACCGCCGCGCCGTGGCCGAAACCGTGACCGAGGGACTGGGGCTCGACGCCGTCAGGGCTGACCTGACCCCCGACCAGAAGGTGCTGCTGGTCCTGACCGAGCGCAAGAACGGCCCGGTGATGATGGTCGGCGATGGCGTGAATGATGCCCCGGCCCTTGCCGCCGCCGATATCGGGGTCGCCATGGGCGCGCGCGGAGCGGCGGCCTCGGCCGAGGCGGCGGATGTCGTGCTGCTGGTCGATCACCTCGACCGACTGCTGCCGGGGATCGAAGTGGCGCAACGGTCCCGCCGGATCGCGCTTGAAAGCGTCGCGGCCGGGATCGGCCTTTCCGTCGCCGGGATGATCGCCGCCGCGCTGGGTTACTTGACTCCGGTGCAGGGTGCCTTGCTGCAGGAACTCATTGACGTGGCGGTCATCCTGAACGCCCTGCGGGCATTGAGGATCGAACCAGGTCGGGCGGCTATCTCCGAAAATCCGAAAGATGCGGAACTCAGACCGCCGGAATCGAAGGTACACAGCCCATGAGCCGCCTAACGCATTCCGAAATACACATGGTCCATCGCATCGGCTGGCTCCGCGCGGCGGTGCTGGGGGCGAATGACGGCCTCGTCTCAACGGCCAGTCTGGTGGTTGGCGTCGCGGCCGCAGGCTCCGGGCATACAGAGGTTCTGATCGCCGGGCTGGCCGGCCTCGTTGCCGGCGCCATGTCGATGGCGGCCGGTGAATACGTCTCGGTCAGCTCGCAAACGGATGCGGAGCAAGCCGACATTTCGCGCGAGACACGGGAACTTCGGGAAACGCCCGAGGCGGAACTGGAAGAGCTGACCCAGATCTACCGCGCGCGTGGCCTTGACGACGCGCTTGCACGGCAAGTCGCCGTGCAACTGACCGAACGGGATGCGCTTGGGGCGCACGCCCGCGACGAACTGGGGATCTCCGAAACCGTCATGGCCCACCCGATCCAGGCGGCCGTGGTGTCCGCACTGACATTCGCGGTTGGCGCCGTGATCCCGCTGCTCGTCGCGCTCCTGGCACCCACGGGATACATCAGTCTGGTCGTAGCAGGGACGACATTGATCGCTTTGGCGGTTCTCGGAGGGCTGGGCGCATCCGCGGGCGGGGCCGGCATTTTCAAGGGGGCAGCCCGCGTGACTTTCTGGGGTGCTCTGGCAATGGCTGCCACGGCCGGCGTCGGAATGATCTTCGGCGTCGCGGCACAGCCGCGTTGACGGGCGCCACTCAAGAGAATGCATCGTCGCCGCTGTCAGCCTGAGCCTACACGCAACTCGCCAACAAATGTGGCCTGGATTGATCTGCATCAGGAGACCGGACAGCTGCCCGTGCGACCATCACGTGTTGCACTATCTGCATGGGAGGAACGAGGCGTGACGCGGACAGCATTCTTCACTGCCACGGCAACTGTCATTCTGGCAGGCTTCGGCGGCGGTTGGACACTCGCCGCGGAGCCCGGACGGTCGTGTCGCGAAGGTGGTGGAAATTGCAGGTCGGCGTAATCTCCGGGTGATCCGCAACCCACCCGAACCGGCGGGGCCAACCGCCAGGGAGATCACG
>JANOEW010000290.1:0-2476 GCA_031413475.1 Amaricoccus sp. | reverse complement strand
CTGGCCGCCGCCCTGCCGGCCGTCCTGGCGCGGCGCGACCTCGCGCGGCTGGCGGCGGGCCGTGCGGTCGCGGCCCCGCGCGGCGGCATGGATCGGTTGGCGGTGGCCCTGGCGGGGTTGCGCGGGTCTGTGGAGGTTTCGTGAAACAACGCCTTTTGTCTTGACCAGGGCTGCAACGATTGCGTGCATGCGCACCCCGGGGAGGGCCAAGGCCATGGCTATATCGAAGCGGATCGAGGCATCGGCGCGCGCGCGCCTGACACAGGCCGCCGACCAGATCGACAACACGCTCTTGCGGGTGGCCGAGAACAATCCCCTCGGTGCCGAGCAGGACACCGACCGGCTGGTCGCGCGGCTCCAGGCCAAGGCCGCGCTGACGCGCGACGAGGCGACGGTCATGGCCCGCGGCATCGAGGCGCTGACCCGCACCGACGCGCCGAAGGGCGGTGAGGAACGCGTCTATGGCAGCACCATCGACTTCGTCAGTTCGGTCTTTCTCGATCGCGGGGCCGCGGCCTGCCGCGCGGTCGCCCGCGTCGCCTTTCGCGACGGCCGCGCGCAGGGGTCGGGCTTCCTGGTCTCGCCACGGCTGTTCCTGACCAACCACCACGTCATCGGAAGTGCTGCCGCCGCCGCGTCGTTCTGCGCCGAGTTCGACTACGAACTCGACCGCAACGACCGGCAGCGCGACGCCTCACGCTTCGCCTTCGACCCGGCGGGCTTCTTCGAGACCGATGAGCGCGACGACCTGGACTTCACGCTGATCGCCATCGGCGAGCGCCTGTCCGGCCCCAAGCGGCTGTCCGCCTTCGGCTGGTGCCCGCTGTCCGGCGCGGGCGACAAGCATGCGCTGGGTGAGGTCGCGAACATCGTGCAGCACCCGGACGGACGGCTGAAGGAGGTGGTGCTGCGCGAGAACCGCCTGGTCTCGCGGCTCGACACCGTGCTGCATTATGTCGCGGACACCGAGCCGGGGTCCTCCGGCTCGCCGGTCTTCAACAATGAATGGCGGGTGATCGCGCTGCACCACTGGGGCGGGCCGTGGCGGCAGACGGCGGACGACAAGGGCAAGCCCGTGCCGCGCGAGGTGAACGAGGGCATCCGCATCAGCGCGATCGTGAAGGACCTCGCGCGGCGCGCGCCGCGGATGGTGGCGGCCAGGCGCAGCTTGCTGGATGCGGCGATGCAGGCCGGCGAGGCGGTGGAGGAACCCGGGCTGCCGCCGTCCGCCGCCGCCCCCGACGATGCGCCCATGGCGCGGCTGTCGGCGGATGGCACCATCACCTGGCGTCTGCCGATCGAGATTTCGGTGCGATTGCCGAGCCTGACGCCGCCCGCGCCCATGGCAGCGCCGCCGATGGCAGCACCGCCGGTGATCGCGCCCGACCCGGCGCCCGCCGTCGAACGCGCGTCGAAGAAGCCCAACCCCGACTACGGCGGGCGTCCCGGCTACAAGCCGAAGTTCATCGCCGGCCACGTCATCGAACTGCCGGCGCTGTCCGCCACCCTGGCGCGCGGCGGCGCGGATGTCGGCCCTCAGCTCACCGAGGCCATCGTGTCGTTCGGCGGCGGCGGCGTCGTAGACGTGGGTGGCGTCGGCATCCATGCCATCATCCTCCTGACGTGCCGGGCCACGTCGGCCTCATTCCCCGCCTCGCCCGCGAGGGCGACGAAACGCTCGTCGCCGCACCGCTCCACCGCCAGCCGCCGCGCCCTCACGGCCAGCCTCATCGCCCGCACCGGGTCGGCCCCCGGCCCGACCAGGGCCGGCAACCGCGAGCCGATGCTCTGGGCGGTGTGCCAGGTGTGCCCCTCGCGGGCCTCGCTCACGACATGCTCGCACGCGAGGGCCTGCCGCTTGAGCGCGGCGGGGTCGTGCCCTAGATCGCGGTGTAGCTGGTCGCAGCGCTTCCAGCCGCATGACTCGATGCCGGCCAGCAGGAGGCGATAGGGACAGCGCCGGATCACGTCGGACGCACGCACGCCCCAGCGGGCCAGCGCCGCCGTGATGACGGCGTCGGCCAGGAACCCCCGGCCCGCCAGGAGGGAGACGAGGTCCATCCGCGTACCCTCGTCGCGGGCGTTGGCGCGCAACCGCTCCGAGGCACGCGAGGCCGTGGCGATGGTGAGGTGCCCGTCGTCGGCCACCCGCCGGGGCTCCTCTCGCAGCACGCGCACCGCGTCGGGGCCGTAGGCGTCCCACAGGCGGTCAGCGGTCACCGGCCCGACGCCGTCCACCAGCTTGCGGAGGTAGAGCGTCACGCCGTCGCGGTTGGCGGCGACGAGGGGGGCGAAGCCATCGAACCGGAACTGCTCGCCGTGCGTGGGGTGCCGGGTCATGCGGCCGCCGAAACGGTAGTCCAGCCCCACCGTGAGCGGCGGCACCTGATCGGGGCCGACGACGGTGTGATAGCCGGCGTCGGGGGCGGTGACGCGGGCGATGACCAGCCCGCCATCGGGGGCGCGCCAGATGATG
>JANOEW010000289.1:0-4087 GCA_031413475.1 Amaricoccus sp. | reverse complement strand
ACCATGCGCAAGGTCGACGGCTGGGAGACCCTCTCCCAGCCGATCGAGCCCGCAGCCCTTGACCGCGCCGCCTGATCAGGCAGAAATCACTGCGCTCGGAGAACGCCGACCGAGAATTTCCACCACTTCCCGGACACGACCATCAGGCAGGAGATCCGCGAGCTCATCGCCAGACCTCCGGCCGAACGCACTCACTGTGCCCGTGCGATCACGAACCGGCGCCCGCGGCGATGATGCACCTGTCGCCCGTTGAGCCGCCACGCGATCACACTGAGCGCGCAGTCGTATCGCCGATACGCGGTCGGCCGGCTGATGCCGAACCGGTGACAGAGGTGCTTCCAGGGCACGCCCTCGGCGCGGGCCCACATCAGCTCGACCTCCTCGCGCCCGAGGTGCTGGTTCCAGATGATCGTCTCCTCCATCCGGCTGATCGCCGACGGGGTGGGCGGCGGCCGGCGCATCGGTGTCGGCATCGCGCCGGCCAGTTCTTTCAGGCTGCGCCGGATCTCCGACCAGGTGCTGAAGTAGCCCTGGTTGCGAAGGCCCGGCAGCTGCTTCAGCACGTCCGCCGCCTCGACGAGGCGCTTCTCGACCATATCGCGGGTCCAGTCAGTCATGGCGGGCCTCCGCGCGCTTCCTCTCGCAGACATCGTTCCGGGTGGGAACGATGTCTGTTGCATCTGGACCCATGGTTCCCGTTGCCGCGCCGACGGCACGCGCATTGCTAACCCCTACAACGAAGACGGTTACAGGCCGCATTCCCGGAGCATTCATCGCTGCGCCCCCCGCGCGCGTTTCGTCCGCTCCGCATCGCGCCTGGCGTCGATACCGGAGCGTCCGCTTTCCCGGTCGACATGTTCACCGCTGCCGTGCCGGGAGAAGGCGATCACGGCATTGCCGAGCCGGTTCACCTTGTCGACCAGCGCCGCATGCGCGACGGTGCCGGTGATCGGCACGAGATAGGTGGTCAGGAACGGCAGCCAGTCGGCCGGGTCATGGATCAGCACCTGTTCGACGAGCTCGAGCGGCTCGTCCATGAGGGTCATGTGCGCGGCGCCGAGCACGCGGTCGAGGGCCTTGTGCCAGTCGAGATGCGTCTGCTCGCTCAGTCGCCCGGCCTCTGCATACCAGTCGGGCACGGGCACCGATTGCAGGTGGCCGAGGTGATAGAGGCGCAATGGGTCGAAGATCATGGATGGGTCTCCTGTTCCGAGGGGTTGGGTTGCGGTTGGGTGGACGAGGCGACGGCCGCGAGCGTGTGGGCCACGTCGTGCAGGGCGGCCCGGCGCGCGGCCGGGACCCTGGTGTCTGCATCAAGCTCCCGCACGAAGGTCGCCAGCGGGCCGAGGCGCGCGGTCAGCCAGGCTTCCGGGTCCGGAATGATCGTGAGGTCGAAGGCCGCGGAACGCAGCTTCCGACCGGCGCCCTCGGGCCGGTAGCTGTCCCCCTCCTCTGGGCATCCTTTTTGGCTGCGTCCCGATTGGCCCACAGGTCGGGAAAGCAGGCCGCCATGTCGGCCGCGTTCTCGAGCACCACCCCGCGAAGGGCCATCCGGTCGCGGCGGCTCGGGCAGAGCTCGCGCCAGCCGATGAGCTCACTTACCGTGACCGGCAGCACCACGTCGGTGAGCAGGTCGATCTGCAGCGGCGTCCCGGCGGTGCGATTCACGCCGCGTCCGCGCCCCATGGCCTGGATCAGCTCGGCCTCGCAGATGCTCCAGCGGATCGCCTCGGCGGTCAGGTCGGCATGCGCCTCTCCCGGCACCGCATGGGATTTGCTGCCCTCCAGCCGGATGCGCCGCTGCTGAGTGCCGTACCACCAGCCCTCGTCCTTAGACGCAGCCACCGGCGTCTGCCCGGTGAGGGCGGCGCTGAGCGCCTCGAGGGTCGCCTCGGTGTCGAGGCACATCAGCTGCTCGGGGTTCTCCGGCGTCGGGTCCGGCGCCGAGCGTCCCTTCCAGAGCATCGCGCGCAGGCCGAGCGCTTCGAACGCTTCGACCTGTTCCTGGCCGAGATCATGGCGCGGCACGGCGTAGGCCACCTTGCGCGCGCCCAGCGCTCCGGAGGCCAGCAACTCCGCGATCGCGGCGCGCGCCGAGCTGGTCTTGCCGAGGCCAACATCCACCGGCAGGCCGAGCAGCGGCGGCACGACAGGGGCTGCGTTGAAGTCCAGCGGATCGATGCTGGCCGGCGCTTCCTCCGCGACGGCCTCAGCCTCCGCGACGGCGCGCCAGTAGACCGGGACCTCCGCCATGAACGCCTGCAGGGCCTGCGCCAGGGCCGCCCGCGCCGCCTCCGGCGTGAGCGCCGGTTCGGGATGGGTCGGCGCAGGCGGCGGCACGAAGGCGGCGCTGGCCACCATTGCGGCAACGGCATGAACGCCCTGAAGGATCGCCAGGTCGTTGGCGTCGCCGGATGCCGGCGGGACGGCGAGGCGGGCATCGATGGCCACCGCAGCCTTGGTCGCCGCAGTGACGCCGGGGTTGCTGTCGCGCCCGGGCTTGTCGTCGTTGTCAGCGACAATGGTGATGACGGCGTCGGGGTAGGTCCGGCGCAAGTGGTCCGCGACCGGCCCGAGGTTGCCGGCGTCCATCGCCGCGACCACCGGCAGCCCGGTCGCCTCGTGGAGGCTGGCGCCGGTCGCCCAGCCCTCGCAGATCAGGAAGCTGTCGGCGGCGGTGAGGGCTCCACCGATCGCGCAGAAATGCCCGGCCTTCGCTCCGCCGGCGAGATAGCGCTTCACGCCCTCAGGCGTGATCGTCTCGATGGTGCGCAGCACGCCCTCGGCGTCGCGCAGCGGCACGATCAGGTTGCCGAAGGTGTCGCAGCGCAGCCCGTTCGGTCCGACCTGCTTGCGCCGGAGATAGGGGTGATCGGCGGGAGCCCGGTGCGCCGCTTCCCAGAGCCGCGCGGCCCGGGCGGCAGCCGCGTCGGCGGCAATCGCCTTCTGTTCGGCCGCCGGGCTCGTTGGCTCCGTCTGCGCCGTCTGGGGAGCGGCGCGGGAAACCGTCTCCGGGATGTCCGCCGCGGGTCGCTTCGCCCGATTGGCAGGTTGACGCCGCGGCGCGATGTCGTCCGCCAACCCGATCCGATCGGCGGTCCAGTCCAACGCCTCGCGTCGGCTGAGGCCGCGGGTGCGCGCGACAAGATCGACCAGCCCGCCGCCTGTCCCGGCCTCGTGGTCGAACCACATGCCGGCCTTCGCCCCGGCGACCACGACGGCGAGGCTGCCCTTGCGGCCCCAGCGCCATTCCCCGCCCGCACGCAGGCTGGGCTTGCCCAGAAGCTCCGCCGCGATCTCGGAAGCCCGGTAGCGGAGCTCGGCGTCGAAGGCCTGCCAGTCGCGCCCCGTCACCGCTGCTCCCGCGAGGCGGGCACGGCCGCAGGCGCTGTCCGATGGACGGCGGCGGCCTGGCGCAGGGGGTGGCGGGAACGGAGGGACAAAGGGGGCGGGACCGGGGTTTGGGGATCGTGGCCCCCCGTTTCTGTCGCCTTCGCGCAGGCCCCCGCGACGTCGGAAGCGGTCCGCCCGCCATACGGCCGCCCGGCGGGAAAGGGTGGCCCCCTCCCGTCAAGATGCTGAAATCACGTCAGATCATGGGTGGAACCCGACCACTCCCGCCGCCGCTTGGCCGATCGGGCTTCCGGCCGGCGGAGAGGGTGGGTTCAACCCGTCGCCAAGCGAATCAGCTCAACGGTTCCACCCGCAGCGAACGCCGTCGCGAACACGGGTTCACCCCAAGGGCCGAGACAGCCACGGTCATCTTCGAAGGCTCTGCATCCGTGCACCGTTCCAGGCTGAAACGGCCTCGGAGGCGGCAACAGCGCGTCTGTCGGAGACGGACGCGAGAAGGCGACATCGCGCCGTCGCATTTGTCGCCGCCGATGCGCTGGCGATCAGCGGCCGGCCAGCCCACCTTGGCTTTGCCGCCACATGCTGCGAACCTTGGCCAGACTGACTCGCAGAGGATTAGGAGGGGCCGAATGGCCAAGCCCCAAGGCAGCGCCGCCGGACTCGTCGATTGGTCGCGCCGCGACCCCTGGCGGGAGCGGATGGGCGAACTGGTGGAGAAGCACCTCCGCAAGGC
>JANOEW010000288.1:0-2496 GCA_031413475.1 Amaricoccus sp. | reverse complement strand
CAGCGAATAGACGATCCGGGTCCGCAGCTCCGCGAGATGTTCGATCAGCGGCGCGGTCGAATCGTCGATGTCGTCCGGCGTGAGGGCCTTCATGACGCGGCCGGGTCCTGTGCGGAGCCGACGGCAGACCCTGCGATGCTGTCCGGCGCGGTGACGGCCGCGCTCGAGGGGGAGGCGGGGTTCGGGACGGGGTTCGGGACGGGGGCCGACGTCGCCGGCGCGTCCTTGCCGGACGTGTCGCCGCCCTTGACCAGACCCTCGGCGTATTTCCGGGCCGACTTCGTCGCGGCGTTCATGTTCAGCCGGTCGATCCCCTTGAGGCTGTTCGAGACTTCCTTGAGCCCGCTGTCGTCGGCGGCAGCCTCCATCGAGCGCTGGAACTCGCGTGCCATGCCGCGCGCCCGGCCGGTGAATTCGCCCGCCGCCTTGAACAGCTTCGGCAAATCCTTCGGACCGACCACGATCAGCGAGACGACGCCGATCACGAGCAATTCACTCCAGCCGATATCGAGCATGGCGCGCCTCGGGGTCGCGGGACCGGATCAGACCTTGTCCTTTTCCGGCGTTATGTCGCGGGCGGCCTCGGCGGCGGCGGCCTTGGACGAGTTCTCGATCTCCTCCGTGCCTTCCTTGATGCCGCGCTTGAAGCTGGTGATGCCCTTGCCGACTTCGCCCATCAATCCTGCGACCTTACCGCGGCCGAACAGAACCAACACCACGATGGCGATCAGGATCAGGCCGGCGGGGCCGATGTTGTTCAACATGCGAACTCTCCCATCTGGAGCCGGGCGGTGTCGCAGGTCGCGGCCGAACCGGGCTCGACCTTTCACATATGGCGGATCCGGCCCCTAATCAAACCCCAAAAACTCAGCTGCGCGCCCGGCTCAGCAAAATCGGGGCTCAAGCAAAATGGGCGTCGCCGAGCACGCTCTGGCGCCGGCAGGGAAACACGAAGCAGCGATCCCGCCGGAGCGACAGCCACAGCGCCGTGCCCGGCCGCGGCAGGAACACGCCGGGGATCGTCGCCTTCAGCACTGAGCCGTCGTGGTCCATGCGCAGCTCGACGATCGACTGGTCGCCCATGAAGCGCGCCCGCGCCACCTGGCCACGCGCCGGAACGCCGTCCTGCGGCGTCGGCAGCGGCCCGGTCCCCTGGCGGTCGAAGTCCATCTTGAGGTGCTGCGGCCGGATGATGATCTCGACGTCCGCCCGGTCGGCGAGGCCCGGGGTCAGGAACTGCCCGAACGGGGTGTCGGTGGCGAAGTTCTTCACCACGCCGTGGATGACGTTGACGTCGGAGAAGAACTGCGCCGCCGCCTTGTCCACCGGGTTGTTGTAGATGTTGTAGGGCGCTCCCTGCTGGACGATCCGCCCGGCCCGCATCAGCGCGATCTGGTCGGCCATCCGCATCGCCTCTTCGGGCTCGTGCGTCACCAGCAGCACCGCCGCACGTTCCTCCTTCAGAATGTCGAGCGTCTCGTCGCGGATCTCGTCGCGCAGCCGGTTGTCGAGGCCGGAAAACGGCTCGTCCATCAAGAGGATGCGCGGTCGCGGCGCCAGCGCCCGGGCCAGCGCCACCCGCTGCTGCTCGCCGCCCGACAGCTGGTGCGGATACTTCGCCGCGTGTCCCGCCAACCCGACCCGGTCGAGCAGCCGGCGCGCGCGCTCGGCGCGGGCAGCGCCTGGGCCCGGCACCCCGAAGCCGACGTTCTCGAGCACGCGCAGATGCGGGAACAGCGCGAAGTCCTGGAACACCAGTCCGACGGCGCGCGCCTCGGGCGGCATGTGCCGGGTCGCGTCCGACACGACGCGTCCGTCGACGGCGATCGATCCGGCGGTCTGCCGTTCGACCCCAGCGGCGATGCGCAGCAGCGTGGACTTGCCGCAGCCCGAAGGCCCGAGCAGGCAGGTCACCTCGCCGCCGCGCAGTTCGAGCGAGACGTCCGCGAGCACGGCCACGCCGTCGAACGCATGGCCGACGCCGGCCATCGCCAGCCGGACCGTCTCGGCCTCCGGGCGATCATGCTTCATCCGGTCGCGCGCCCCCGTATCCGACCAAAACCATCGGGCTTTGTTCCAGATAGCGACCGCGCCGCGCCGAGGCAAGCGCAGGCGCAGGCGCAGGCTTCACAGAGGCGCCGTAGCGGCAACACGCGCCGCTTACTTGCGCACTCCGGAAAATCAGGTCGAACACTTCCGGACGAGGCGACTCGCTCACCACGTCGCGCGCGATGTGTCCGTCGACAAATAGAACCGCGCCAGCCGGGCAGGCGCGGCACGATTGCGACCGGCGCTCCGAGCGGCGCGCCCCTCGCGCTCCGCTTGCGCTCCGAGCGACGAACCGAGTCGGCGCCACTAGAGCATTTTCGTATCAGTCTGGCTCATAGCCGGAGTTGGTGAAGTAGTTTGCGCACTCGTCGGGCTGGAAGGCGTCCAGCGCTGCGGCGATCGCGGCTTCGAGGGCGTCGACGGTCCTGGCCGCCGCCTTGCGCAGGA
>JANOEW010000287.1:0-2936 GCA_031413475.1 Amaricoccus sp. | reverse complement strand
CTTGCATTCTTCCCTCGTCACTCCGCGCGCAGGGCGACCACCGGATCGACCTTGGCCGCGCGTCGGGCGGGAACCCAACACGCGAGGATGCCGATCACCGCGAGAAACAGCGCGACGGCGCCCGACGCCACGGGATCGAAGGCGTTTACGCCGAAGAGCAGCGCGCGCGCTCCCTTGGCGATCACGACGCTCAGGCCACAACCAATAACGGCCCCGATCGCCACGAGGCGCAGCGAGTGGATGAGGATCTCCGAGAGAACGCGGCGAGGCGTCGCTCCCACCGCCATGCGTATCCCGATCTCCTTCACCCGCTGATTCACCGCGAACGACATCACGCCGTAGAGCCCGATGACGGCGACGATGAGCGAGAGTGCCGCCAGGATACCCGCCACCCAGGCGATTACGCGGTACTGCACGAAGACCACATCAAGCTGTTCCTCGGCGGTCTCGATGCGCGGGGCGATACCCGTCACCTCGCGCGCCGCTTCGTGCAATGCCGCCAGCGCGTGGTCGACGGGCTGATTCGTGCGCACGACGAGGTAGGGCAACGCCTGCTTTTGGGAGGCGAGCGGGTAGTAAACGAGCTGAGTGAAGCCGTTCCATGGATCATACACGCGAGTATCGCGGACAATTCCCACGACGGTGACGGAGATGCGTGTCGATCTCTCGATCGTCGGCTCGGCAGCGGAGGCGTCGCTTGTTGTCAGCAAGCTGGAGGGAACCTCGAGCGCCTGGCCGAGCGGGTCGGCGTCGGGCCAGATGGCGCGCGCGGCCGATTCGCTGATTAGCACGACGCGATCGCCCGGGCTTTCGTGGGCGTCGAAGGAACGTCCACGAATCACCGGGAGTTGGACGGTGTCGAAGTAGTCCGCGGGGACGGCCGTTTGCAGCACGCCGAACGTGCGAGCGTCCTCGGGGGCGGTGCCAGGAAGCGACACCTTTGCCGCCCATCGCGCGAACGGGAACCGCGGCATTGCCGTGACCGCGGCCACTTCGGGTAGCGATCGCACCCGCTCCAAGACCTGTCGGCGAGCGACATCGATCTTGCTTTCGTCAAATGTCCGTGGCGCCTGCACCACGAGCGTCAGCAGCCGCGCAGGGTTAAAACCCAGATCGGCGAACTGACTCTGGAGCGCGCGATGAGCGAGCAGACCGGCGGTGAACACCAGCGCGGAGCTCAGCGCGAGCTGGGCAACAGCGAGAACGCCGCGGACCCGGGAGAGGTGCACCCGGCGACCGAAGGCGGAGCCCTCCCGGTTGATCGCCGCAACGACGTTGCGCCGGGACACGCGTAGAGCGGGCCACAGCCCGCCGACGGCGCCGGCCAGCAGCGAAACGACGAGCGTGAAGACAAACACCCGGTGGTCGGCGTGCAGCTGCAGGCCCGCGGTGCCCTCGCGCGCCCCCGGGACCATGTCGATCAACCAAGGCCACACGAACCGTAACATGAATGCCGATACCGCCCAGCCAGCGAGGCCGCCGAGCCCGCCCAGCATGAGGCTTTCGGTCATGAGCAGCGCAAACAGCCGGCGGCGGGAGGCGCCGAGCGCACTGCGCACCGCGAATTCGAACTGGCGCGTCACCGTTCGCGCCAGGATGAGGTTGGATGCATTCACGCCGGCGACGAGCAGGACCGCGCCGAAGAGACAGATCATCGGTAGCAGGGCCGGCCACATCTGCGCGGACAGCTGGATGTAGGTGGAGGCGCTGGCGAGGTTGATGATCTCCGACGCGACCGCCCCCGAGTGGGCGCGCGCCAGGAATTCGTTCGCGATCACCTGGAGCCCTTCAGCCGCCTCTTCGCGCGGCACTCCGGGGCGAAGCCGGCCCGTCAGCTCGTACATCGTCGCGTTGAGATCCGTGCGCCATTTTTCCCCTGGGCGCATGAACAAGGGCACCCAGCCCGCCAGGGCTCCGGGGCGCGTCCCGTAAAATCCCGGGCCGGTCACGCCGACAATCGTGAGCGCCTCCCCAGCCAGGCCGCGTAAGCGCAGGGTCCGACCGATGACGGAAGGATCACCGCCGAAATGGTGCTGCCAGAAATGATGGCTGAGCACGATCACCGGCAGCGCACCGGACGAAGTCTCATCGGTCGCGACCAACGGCCGGCCGAGCGCCATGGGCACGGCGAACACGGCGAAGTAGCTCGTGGAAACCGTTTCGAGGCGCAGCCCCGGGTTTTTCTCGCCGGTGGCCGCGTTGAACTCGACCGCATCCACGAGTTCCGCATTGATTCCAGCCGCGGCCGCCAATTCCAACAGCACGGTCTGATGTTCGCGATAGGTGACGAAATCCGTGTACGACATCGCGTTCGTTTCGTTGCCGTGTTCATTCAGTCGCGTGAACTCGACGAGCTGCTCGGGCTGACGGACCGGCAGCGGTCGGAACGCGGCGGCGTTGAACCAGGTGAAGAGCGCGGAGTTGACGCCAATTCCCAATGCGAGGGTCAGCACAACCACACTCGTGAACCCCGGGCTCTTGACCAGCGAGCGGGCCGCATAGCCGGCATCGCGCACGAGATTCTCCAGCCAAACCAAGCCACGCACCTCACGCGCCCGCTCCTGGATCTGCGCGACGCCGCCGAACTGGCGGTGCGCCGCGGCGCGAGCGTCGTCGACGCTCATGCCGGCGGCGAGGTTGCGCTGGGTCTGCGCGTCGAGATGTGCGCGTATTTCGGCGGCCATGTCAGCGTCGAGGCGGGAACGGCAAAAGAGCGCGCGGAAGAAGCGTTTCATTGCACAAGACGAAGTTGACCAAGCTCCGATCAGCCATCAACGGGGCGAAATCCAGCTATGTCGGAATTGACATCGCGGGTGGAAAGGGCTTTCTTCGTCCCATGCTTGGTGCGGACAAGCCGCTGGTCTGGCTGCACGGTGAAATCAAGACGCCTCCCTTTGGGCTCGGGGCGCGAATCGAGGCGGGAGTGTTGTTGCGCC